>CAMLJW010000601.1 GCA_946480485.1 uncultured Streptomyces sp.
CGACGGGCTTGCCGGCGTGCTGGAGAAAGCGGGCAACGACCAGCTACGGACCGACGAGGCCATCAAGGCCGAGATCGCCAAGCTGAGGACCGACTACTACGGGGACCCGCCCGCCGACGGCCTGGCCAAGGGGCGGTGACCCGGACACATGGACCACCTGACGCTCAAGGCCCTCAAGCCGACCGAGTACGCGGAGGCAGCGGACGGGTACCGCGCGATCAGCGGTATGGCCGATGCGGCCAGGGACCGCATCGACAAGCAGATCACCGCGGCGATGCAGAAGGCCAACGAGGGTGAGGCCGCGGACGCGGCACTCAAGCAGCTGCGGAAGCTGTCGGAGAACTTCCACTACACCCAGGCCGAGTGCGGCCTGATCACCGGAGCTCTCGACGGCTTCTCGTCCGAGATCACCGCCCCCAAGCGGCGCCTGACTGAGGCACTGGACGATGCGGCAGCGCTGGCGTACACCGTCAACACGGACGGCACCATCACGTATCCCGCCGGCGGTGAGAACGAGCTCACCGGTGAGCCGATTCCCGGTGGCACAGTCCTGGGCAACAACGGCCTGATCACGGGCAACAACACAGGATTTCAATCACCGGGCCTGACGCCGAGCAACCCTCAGCTCAAGAACCCGAACCCGCACCACGCCAAAGCCGTGGATATCGCCGACCGCATCGCCCACGCCGTACGGGAAGCCCAGGAGATCGACGATCGGTACAGCAAGGCGCTGAACAAGCTCAAGGCGGCGCCGGGGCTGAACGTCGACGCAAAGACATGGGCGGACGTGGCATCCGATGTCGATGCTGTGAGTTCAGCGGCCAGTGAGTACCTTCAGGACCATATCCCGTTGGATAAGTCACCCGCCGACCGCAAGGAGTGGTGGGACAGCCTCAGCGACGAGGAGCGCGAGGAGTACAAGACGGCCTTCCCGGAAATCATCGGCAACTTGGACGGGATCCCGTCAACGGTCCGGGACGAGGCGAATCGGGAGAATATCCACCTCCTCATCGCACAGTTGGAGGGCGAGCACGACGCGGCGTCCAAAGAAAAGCTCGAAGGGCTGAAAGGTATCCAGACCAAGCTCAACGCGGGAAGTCAGCCACCTATGTACCTGCTGGGGATCGGCCTCGAAGGAAATGGGAGAGCGATCGTCGCCTACGGGAACCCGGACACCTCGAAGAACGTCTCGGCTTATGTGCCTGGTCTGGGCACCAAACTCGACTCTGAATTTGCCGACGGCACAGTGAAGCGTGCCTACTATACGGCTAAAGGCGCCCAGAAAATTGATCCGTCCTCATCCGCGATCGTATGGCTCGGCTACGATGCCCCTCAATCGCTCGACGTGATGACTACGACCGATGCTGAGCGCGGCGCCCCGGCGTACAACAGCTTCATGAGTGGAATTTCAGCAACTAATGAGAATGCTGATCCTCATGTCACTGCCATCGGACATTCCTATGGTTCTCGACTTGTAGGGGCTGCCACGCAGGAGGCGGGAGGGGTCCCGGGAGCTGATGACATCATTCTCGTCGGAAGTCCCGGCGTTGGAGTTGACAAGGCGGAGGACCTGGGAGTGGGCAAGGAGCATGTCTGGGTGGGCGCGGCTGAGAACGACATCGTCACCAAGCTCCCTTCGTCAAAGGAAGCTGTGGCGGGAACCATGGGATTCTTCGGGGGAGGACCGGCTGGCGCGTACCTGGGAGGGGAGATCGCCGACCAGGGTGACGACGACATCTGGTTCGGCAAGGATCCGGCAAGTAAAGCGTTCGGCGCCAACAGATTCGAGACCCTGCCCGGACCGGAGCTGATTCAGCCTTCTTACCCCAATGTGTTGGATTCCAAGATGGATATCGAGGCCCATAGTAATTACTTCAACCCAGAGGAAGGAAAGGACAAGGTTTCTGCGCGAAACATCGCTGCCATTGTCGCAGGGCAGCCAGGATACGTCACGAGGGAGACGCCGCGATGAGAACAAAGGTTGCGTCGGTCGCGGTACTGGCTCTGCTTATTTCCGGGTGTGGTGCGACAGGTAGCGCATCCTCAAGCAAGGAAAGCCAATCGAAGATGAACCTGCAAGAGGCGGCTGACAGGGCGGACGCGATTCTGGACGAGACATTTGCGGCCATCAAGCCTCCCGTTCAATGGACGCACACATACTCCATGCCGGGCGACTGCTATGTGGACCGCGATCGTTCCGTCATGACGATCATCTCGACCGAACGGCGGGGCAGTTTTCTTGGTGTGCTAGAACGCTATTGGAAGGGAAAGGGCTACAAGCTCGTCGCCACGAGCCAGAACGGGCTGGCGGCCAACTTCGAGACACAGGACGGCTTCCAGCTCGAAGTCCTGATCGCACCTAATGGTCAGGCCCACCTGAGCGTCACCACCCCGTGTGTGGAGAAGTCCGATGTTGCTCAGCCGACCAGCAAGCCGAACGGCCCTGACTACTCGAAGCAGGAGTTGCCGGCGCCAAACGTGAAGTCGACGTTCTGGTCGAGCGACGAGCCCCTTTCGAGCTGACGCACGCGTCCGGAAGCCAAGCATTCGGCGGAATCTTGAGGCTGCTGGGCTGTGGGCGGCACAGAGTGCTGGTGGCTCTCCTTGCGCGAAGACCCGACGGGCGAACTGGCCAGAACAGGCGCGTTCGTGACACTTCTTCGCACGGGGCAGGCTCACGTCCGATTACAGCCTGTTGTCGATCAAGTACTCGCGATAGCCTGTCCTGTGCCCTGTACGGCACAACCGGCGACACGCGAGGGGGCTCGTGGAGGGGCGCGATGTGCGCGGGCACTACGAAGAGTTGGCAGGCGACTACGACGAGCACTGGGTCTACGATCCGGGCTACGTTCCCTGGATGTCAGGCCGGATCGTCGAGACGCTGAGGCTCGGTGAGACGGACCGGATCGCCGACATCGGCTCCGGCACGGGTCTGT
>CAMLJW010000602.1 GCA_946480485.1 uncultured Streptomyces sp.
TGGCGGTCAGATGCCAGCGTACTACGAGGGTGAGCTCTTTACCGTCAATATGAAAGAGCAGTCGGAAACCGCTAACGCCGCGATCATCGGGGAGAATCAGAATCTCAACGAGATCTACGCTTCGAACGATTTGGACGAGGAGCAGGAGTTCATGCCGGTGATCGATGCCATCCAGGGTGAGGGATTCAATCCCTTGTGGCAGCAAGTCCTCATAGTTTTCAACGAGGGATTTACGCCTCACCAGTTCGTTTCTGAAGCGCAGGTCCTGGCGGCTGCGGCCGGACCCGATCCTGAAATCACTCTCAACGTGACGGACGAAGTGTATCGTTGCTCGGTGGTTGGCTCGAAATAGAGCAGGACAACGAGCCTGCCCGCGCGCCTTCGCGGTCAGCTCGGACAGGCATTAGGAGGCGTAGCGGGTGTTCGGGTAGCCGAGCGCAGGCTCGGAGACGAGTCGGTAGCGGAGCTGGCGTCAGGTGATTGGCAATCAGTTCACAGCGGATCATCCGGTGAGAGCGCGATCGCTGAAGGCCCTGCAGGCGCTGGCCCCACAGGGCGAATAAGGAGGAATCAAAATGTTGTATCGGAGTTTGAAGTCAAAGTTGTTCAGAACGATCGGTAGTTTGACCATAGCGGGCATGGTGTTGGCGGGAGTCGCCACTACGGCTTTCGCGCTCTCGTCGCCGCAGGCGGTCCCGGCCGACGATATTACACCGCCACCCCTGCCCCCCGGCCTTGCGCCGGTACCAGCGGGGAACAAGCTGTTCCTTGGGACTCACGCTGTCGGCACCCAGAACTACGTCTGCAAGCCCTCAGGCGCTGGCGTCGCCTACGTCCTCTTCACGCCGCAGGCCACCCTGTTCGGCGAAGACGGTGGGCAAGTGATCACCCACTACAACAGCCCCAACCCGTTTGAGCCGAACACTGATCCAAAGGTGGTGGCCCCCGAGGGCACGATTCGCGCCACGTGGCAGTACCTGGACACGAGCAAGGTCTGGGCCAAGATTCACCAACCCAATGGCGCGGTCACCGTCGACACGAAAGCGATTGCCTGGCTCCTACTAGATGGAGTTGGAAGCCAGAACGGACCGACCGGTGGCGACAAGCTAACCGGGACCACCTTCGTCCAGCGGCTGAACACCACTGGAGGGCTCGCACCGGCAACGGGCTGTAGCTCGCTAACAGACGTCGGTAATACGGCGTTTGTGCCGTACACGGCCGACTACTTCTTCTACAAGAAGGCCGACTAAGACGACGCCGACCGAGCGTGCCCCCACGGGGCGTCACGCTCGGTCGGCGTGAGAAACTGGTTAGCGCGTAGCTGACGCTGCCAGGGCAGTCCGTCATCGAGCTTGCCCACCCATGCACTGGCTGGCGCACAAGGCGCGAGTCGCCGCGCGATCCGCGTTCGCTTGCCGGCTGGAAGCGCGGGCTCGTGGAGGAAAGCCAGCTAGGTTTCCTTGGTGGCTGAGAGCTTGAGGGTTGCGGCAAGTTCACCTCATGCAGCGATGCCATGCGGGCGTGTTGGACGTAGCCGTCGACCTGGTGATCGATGACGCATAGGGCCTGGCGGAGCTGGGGTGAGGCTGGTGGCCGGTCGGCGGCCAGCAGCGGGCCGAGCAGGCGGTTGTGGAGCTTGGTGTAGAAGACCGCTACCCGGATGCCGTCAGAAGATGGGTGCCTGACGCAAAGTGCCGGCCCCTCGGCTCGACCGTGCCTCAGCCCGGTGGCTCCGGGGTGGCCGTGACTGTCAACGAGAGGGCTTGATGAGATGACGCAGGCCCGCGCCGTGCCCCGGCCAGCTGGGCGTCTGGCGGTGGCTGGCGGGCTGGCGCTGGCCGTCGCCGTGGCGCTATATGCCCTGGGCCGGGTCCATACCCCGGACTACGCCATGGGCCTGCTGGGCCAGCACGGCGGGGCCGTTAACCGCCTCAAGGCCCAGCTGGCCACCGTGATGCTGGCCCTCGCCCTGTACCAGCTGACGCTGGCCCTGTGGATGTACGGGAAGCTCCCCAGGGCCGGCGCGGCCCCGCCGCCGGTGCCGCTGGCGCACCGGCTCGGCGGGGCCACTCTGTTCCTGGTGTCGCTGCCCGTGGCCGCCCACTGCCTGCTCGCCTACGGGGTGCAGCTGGGTGACTTGCGGGTGGCTGTGCACTCGCTGGCCAGCTGCTTCTTCTACGGCGCGTTCGCGGCCAAGGTGCTGGTGGTGCGCAGCCGCCGGCTGCCCGGCTGGGCCCTGCCGGTCGCGGGCGGGCTGCTGGTCAGCCTGACCGTGGTCATGTGGTACTCCAGCGCGCTTTGGTACTTCAACGGCGCCCGCCTGCCGCTGCCCTAACCTGCCGGGCGTCGCGGTCAGGGCTCGGGCTGGACGATGCCGAGCCGGTGGGCCACGGTGGCCGCCTCGACCCGGTTGCGGACGCCCAGCTTGGCCAGGATGTTGGAGACGTGCACGGTGGCCGTCTTGGGGCTGATGAACAGGGCCTCGGCGATCTGGCCGTTGGTCCGCCCCAGCGCCACCAGCGCGAGCACCTCCTGCTCGCGGGCGGTGAGACCCAGCGGGTCGAGCGGCGAGGGCGGCTCCGCCGGTGTGGCCGCGGTGTCGGTCTCGAGGTCGAGCCGGCCGCGGCGGGCCAGGGCTTGGAGCTCGGCCCGCAGCGGGGCCGCGCCGAGCTCGACGGTCGTCTGGTGGGCGGCCCGCAGCAACGGCTCGACCTGTTCGCGGCCAAACCCGCCGAGCAGCAGCGCCTCGGCCTGGCGCCAGCGGGCATACGCGATCGGGTAGGGCTCGCCGAGCCGCTCCCAGGCCTTGGCGGCGGCCTCCCACAGCCCGGGGTCGGTCTGCCCGTCGAGCCGGGCCAGCTCGGCCTCACATAACGCGGCCAGCGCCTCGGTGGGGGGCGTGGGCGCCGTGCCCTCGGTCCCCTCGGGT
>CAMLJW010000603.1 GCA_946480485.1 uncultured Streptomyces sp.
ACAAAGCTAGAGAGAAGAAGAAAGTCTTGGTGGCTTGAGCAATTCAAGCGACGAACTTGCTGAAATTACGTTCTCGAAGATCCGAATAAGCGCCGGTAGCGCGATCAAGAAAGCGGAGAAGCATACTTTCTTCCACCTCTATTGTCCGTTCGCCTTGTCACGTAGACTTCGTGATCGAGGGAACAAGGAAGGGGAGGCGTCCAACGGTGGCCATCGCCGCAAGGCCTGACAGCATCGGCCAGGGTCGTGTGCTGCACTTGCTTCGGGACGAGGGATCCAAGTCGCGGGCCCAGCTCGGTGAGCTCGCCGGCATGACCCGCTCCAAGCTCGAAGCCGAAGTGGCCCGGCTCATCCAGGTCGGCCTCATCCAGGAGGGCGGAAAAGCAGCCTCCCGTGGCGGTCGCCGGTCGACCATGGTCGAGCTGAGTCCCTTCCTCCACTTCGGTGGTGTTGACCTGGGCGCCAGCTCCATGAGGGTTGCCGTCATGAACGCCGAGCTGCAGGTCAAGGCCCGTGTTGCTGAGTCGGTCGATCTCCGCCGAGGTCCCGAGCTGGTTCTCGGGCGCGCCACCGAGCTGATCGAGAAGCTGGCCCGTGACCTCGGGGTGCAGTTGGCCGGGATCGGTGTCGGTGTCCCTGGTCCGGTCCGCTTCCGCGAAGGCATGCCGGTCAGCCCTCCGATCATGCCCGGCTGGCACGAGTACCCCGTGCGGGACATCATCGCTCGCCGCTTCGGCTGCCCGGTCCTGGTCGACAACGACGTGAACGTGATGGCCGTCGGCGAGCACTGGGGCGGGGTGGCCAAGTCGGTCGAGAACTACCTGTTCGTCAAGATCGGCACAGGCATCGGATGCGGGATCGTCATCCGGGGTGAGGTCTACCGCGGCATCGACGGATGCGCCGGCGACATCGGCCACATCAACGTCGATCCGGACGGTCCGGTCTGCGCATGCGGCAACAGCGGCTGCCTGGAGGCCATGTTCGGCGGTGCGGCGCTGGTCCGGGATGCCCTCGCGGCAGCCCGCGCGGGCCGGTCCGAGGCCCTGGCCGAGCGGCTAGCCCGCAAGAGCGAGATCACGGCCGAGGACGTCGGCCAGTGCGCGGCCGAGGGCGACGCGGTGGCCGTAGGCCTCATCCGCGACGGTGGCCAGCGGGTCGGGCTCGTGCTGGCCGGGCTGGTCAGCTTCTTCAATCCCAGCATGATCGTCATCGGGGGCGGGCTCGCCGGCCTCGGCCACGTCCTGCTGGCCGAGATCCGAGGCGTCGTCTACCGCCGCTCCCTGCCATTGGCCACCGGCAACCTTCCGATCGTGCTCTCAGAGCTGGGATCTTCGGCTGGTGTGGTCGGGGCGGCGGTCATGATCAGCGACCACGTCTTCTCCATCCCCTGAGGGCTTCCTTCGGATCTTTCGGCCCAGCGCGGTTGACTTTCGCCTCCTAAGTCCCATCATATTGCATAGTCCGACAGAAGATCCCCGTTGGGAAGGCTGCTCGCGACGATTGGGGGCCTGCTCATGGCCGATCGACTGCGCGCCGGGATTGTCGGCGCCGGGTTCATGGGGGAGGTCCACGCTCGTGCCGTCCGCGCCGCCGGCGGCGTGGTCGCCCGCGTCGCCGCCTCGACCCCGGAGCGGTCGGCAGCGGCCGCGGCGCGCCTGGGCGCCGAAGGGATTGCAGAGTCCGCCGAGGCGCTGTTGACGGCCGAGGACGTCGACGTGGTGCACGTGTGCACGCCCAATACGTTGCACGTTCCGGTGGCTGAAGGCGCACTGGCCGCCGGCAAACCGGTGGTGTGCGAGAAGCCACTTGCCACCACTGTGGACGACGCCCGGCGGCTCACGACCACCGCCGGCCAGACCGCCCTGGTCGCGACCGTGCCGTTCGTGTACCGCTTCTATGCCACCGTCAGAGAGGCTCGGGCCCGCATCGAGGCCGGGGAGGCGGGCCCGCTGCGGCTGCTGCACGGAACCTACCTGCAGGACTGGCTGTCGAAGCGGGACGACAGCAACTGGCGGGTCGACCCGCAGCTTGGTGGCGCTTCCCGTGCGTTCGGTGACATCGGGGTGCACTGGTGCGACCTGATGGAGTTTGCCACCGGCCATCGGATCACTCGGCTGATCGCCCGCATGCTGACCGCGTTCGACCGCCGCCCGGCGGAGTCCGACTCGGCCGCCGTCGGCACCGAGGATGCCGCGACCGTGTTGTTCGAGACCGACCAGGGCGCCTGCGGCGCGGTGGTGATCAGCCAGGTCTCTCCCGGGCGGAAGAACCGCCTGTGGTTCTCCTTCGACGGTGCCGAGGCCTCCTTCAGCTTTGACCAGGAGAACCCGGACAGCCTCTGGATCGGCGGCCGGGCGTACAACCAACTCCTGATGCGCGGCGCGGAGGGAACCTCGGAAGCCGCCGCCCGGTACTCGATCCTGCCCGCCGGGCACCCGCAGGGCTATCAGGACTGCTTCAACGCCTTCGTGGCCGACACCTATGCCGCCGTCACGGGAGCGCAACCGGACGGGCTCCCGACCTTCGCCGACGGCCTGCGAGCGGCGATCCTGACCCAGGCGGTCGTCGACTCGGCCAGCAGCCGGGCCTGGGTGGAGGTACCGGAATGAAGCTTGGATTCCTGACCGCCTGCCTGCCCCATCTGCGCCTGGAGGAGATCGCCGCTTGGGCGGCCGAGCATCGGTTCGAAGCCCTGGAGGTGGCGGCCTGGCCCGACCTGGGCGACCGCCCGTTCACCGCCACCCACATCGATGTGGCCGACCTCACCGACGGGGACGCCGAAGGGGTCCGTGACCTGTTCGACCGGCACGGGCTTGCCCTGTCGTCACTGGCCTTCTACGACAACAACCTCCACCCAGACCCGACCGAGCGCAAGGCGATCAACGATCACGTCCTGGCCTGCATCGACGCCGCCGGCC
>CAMLJW010000604.1 GCA_946480485.1 uncultured Streptomyces sp.
AGCGCCGCGGTTTCCGGGTGAGCAGCATCGGCATGACCGAGCGGCCGTGCGGCAGGACCAGCTCCACCACCTCGGTCTCAAGGCCGGTGGGCGCCATACCGTCTCCGGCCGCTGTCCCGGCCGGCTTCCACAGCAGCAGCCGCCCAAGGCGGGCGAGCTCACCGGGCAGGAACACCGCCGCCCAGCCGGCGCCGAGCAGTTCCCTCACGAAGGCGGATGTTTCCTGCCGGGCCAGCGGCGGTGTGCTTCTCGCGCCCGTACTCGGCTCTCGTACGACGACTCGTGCCACTCTCTTCCGCCCTGTCGCGTGCCGGACCCTCCCCAGGCCCACTCACTTCCGAACCCCACCAGGTAACGTCACACACTGGCAACCGCGGGCCTTTGCATGACTGCCGGCGACGGCGCCACGGCGGATACGCCGCTGCTGAACGCATCGGTCCTCAACCGTAAGGCGCAGCGCTACGGTGAGGCCATGAGCACCCTGGGACCCAGCCGTGCTGGAGGCATTGATCGAAGAGGCCACCGTCGACGCCTACGGCGATGATGAGCAGCCCACCGGCTTCTTCACGATGATTGAGGAGAGCCTTGCCATGCCGTTCACCACGACTGTTCTCGGCGTCGACGTGAGCGTGGTCGGTGTCGATCTGGCCGAGGACGGGCGCGTGGTCGCACGCTGCGCCCGGGGGTCGATCCGACAGGACATCGGAATTCTGGACCTGCCGCTGCCGGAACCCGCCCCCGAGGGCTCGCAGTGGATCCAGGCATACCGCTCCTGGGCCCGCTGAACCGGCGCGTCGCACAACTGCCCGGCTGAGCCCCTGCTCGAACGAACGGTCGTCCCGAAGCCGCTGACCGGACCGACTGCGGGAAACAGAGAGCACGCAGCGCGCATACCGCAGTATGCTTGCCGCTATGGCTGACACCACACGCATCACGGTGACACTCCCCGCCGAACAGGTGGCGGAGCTGAAGAAGATCACGGACAACATCTCCGGCTACGTGGCCGAAGCGGTCGCCAGACAGATCCGGCACCAGCTTCTGGGGGCCGACCTGCGCAGCCACACAGACGAGCACGGGGCCTTCAGTGAGGAAGAGCTGGCCGAGGCGCGGGCGCGGATCTTCGGTACGACGCAGGCCGCCGGCGGCGCGAGCGCCGCGTGAGCGGGCACATTGAGACTGTCGTCCTGGACAGCGAGGGGCTGTCGGCCTGGGTGGCGCAGGACCGGAAGGTTCTGGCGATGTTCCAGGTGTTCCACGACATGGGAGCAGACCTTGTCGTCGGCGCCAACACCATCGTGGAGGTGAGCCACGCCAGGGTGAACCTGCCCCGACTGCGATGGGCGCTCTCCCGGGTCAAGGTGGAGCCGGTCACGGAGGCGGCGGCCAAGGCGGCGGCACAGCTGCTCAAGTCCACCGGTCTGCACGGGCACAAGTACGCGATCGACGCGACAGTCGCGGAAGCGGCCCTGCGTCAGCCCGGCCCGGCCGCCATCCTCACGTCGGATGTCGATGACCTGGCCCGGCTGTGCGGCAGCAAGGTCCGGATGATCGGGCTCTGACCGCGACATCGTTCCGGGAGCCGGCCACCGCTCCCAGCAGCTCCGCCAAGGTGTCGCGGTCGGTGGGCGCCAGTGCCGCGAGCGCCTCGGCCACGTGCAGTTGCGGGAGAGAGAGCACCCCTTACCAGTCCGCCGCTGCGACAGGCTGGGAGTACCTCCTGCGCACGCAGGACGATCCGTGGCCGGCCTCGACCGCTGAAGGACCGACCGGAAACGAAGTCGTGGTCAGGCGGCTGTGACGGGGCGTGGGTTGCCGTGGAAGACCTGGCTCGCGTGCCAGGTGCGATGGGACGGCGCGATGGGGCTGATGCCCGGTTGGGGGCCGACGAGTGGACGGCCCGCGAGCGCTACGACGTGTTCGTGGGCGGCAGGGCTGTGGCCGACGAACCGTTGTGAGACCAGGATGCGGTGGCCGTCGCCGACTCCGAGGACGCCCTTGTCGAAGAGCTTGTGGTGCAGTGAGCACAGGCACAGTCCGTTGTCGACGTCGTCGGGGCCGCCGAACGCCCACCACCGCACGTGCGCGGCCTCCAGGCCGACCGGAATCGCGCCGATCCGGCCGTCGTAGCCGCAGAATGCGCACCGATACTCGTAGGCCGTCAGCACCAGATCCCGCATCCGTGGGTCCCGGCGCCTCTGCACGGCCGAGACCTGGGCCGTCTCGGCCTGCTCCAGCTCCAGACCGACGGCTTCGCACAACTCGTCGTGGAGCGAGGGCGGGAAGTTCAGGTCGAGCAGTACCCGCGCCATCCGGCCGAGCAGCGACGGCTCACGCCGCAGCGCCGTCCGCAGCTCGGGCGCCAGGCGGCCTGCCGCTCCCGCGACCCGCAGCTCTCGTACCCTGCTTCCGGGGCTGCCCGGTCCGCGATCGGTACGCACCTCCCACACCCCGTCACTGGCCAGGTGATGGAACGGGTAGGCGGGCGTCGTCTTGTTGGGCGGCCCGTACTCGGACAGTAGCCGCTTCAGATCCTCCTCCACGGCGCTGTACCGCAGCTCCTCGCCAGCATCCTGCTGGAACCGGCCGAGGGCGTACAGGAACAGCAGCGGCTTGTGCGGAGCGCGAGTCCCGCTTCTGGTCCACTGCCTCAGCTTCGCCGTGCGCTCCAGCCAGTCCATGACCGGCGATCGTAGTGGCGCCCTCGGACACCTTCCCGGACTTATGCGAGCAGGCGGCTGACGGCGGCCTGGAGGGACGTAGATTTGCGTCAAATGACCGAGATAAACGAGACCAAAACTGGGACCAGCGCATGACGCGAACCCCGGTCGCATGGTGACCGGGGTTCGCGTTTCCGCAGTTCAGGCGGCTGCGGAGGATACGAGATTCGAACTCGTGAGGGTGTGAACCCAACAC
>CAMLJW010000605.1 GCA_946480485.1 uncultured Streptomyces sp.
GTGCTGCTCGGCCAGGCCGCCGCGCTGGCCGAGGAGGAGAGGGCGAAGGACCAGACGGGCCGACCCGAGCAGAAGTCCACGAAGTCCACGAAGTCCATGTCATCCATGAAGTCCATGGATGACACAAAGGACACCTTGGACAGGGAGGAGGGGGCGGAGGAGGGAGCTGAGGAGCGGCCCGCCCAGGACACGCAGAAGCAGCAGCTCAAGGAGGGCGGAGCGCCGGGAGCGTACGCGCCGAAGGGCACGGCTGTGCCGAAGAACACAGCCGCCCCCGGGGGCGCCGCGGCCGCGACTCTCGCCAAGGACGGCAAGGCGCTGTCGCTCCGCTTCGTCCTTCCGTCCGGCCCCGGCTCGGAGCCGCTGCGCGCGGTCGCCGAGCGCATCTCGCGGATGTTGGCACGGATCGGCATCCGTGCGGAGCTCTCCAAGGTCGCGGACGACAGCTACTTCCAGGACCACATCGCGTCGGGGGAGTACGACCTGGCCCTTTACTCCTGGCCCGCGTCCGCCTTCCCGGCCACCGACGCCCGGCCCATCTACGCCAAGCCGGTCCCTGCCGCGGACGGTTCCCTGAACGTGGAACAGAACTACACGCGGGTCGGCACCGACCGGGTCGACCAGCTCTTCGACCAGGCCATCGCCGAGCTGGACCCGGAGGAGTCCCGCGACCTGATCCGCAAGGCCGACGCCCGCATCTGGGCCGCCGCCGGCTCGATCCCCCTCTACCAGCGCCCCCAGCTGACAGCCGCCCGCCCCCGCCTCGCCAACGCGGGCGCCTTCGGCTTCCAGACACCTGTGTTCGAAGACATGGGCTTTTTGAAGAAGTCCGTCAGGCGGTCGGCGAGCCCGTCGTCGTAAGGCGTTCGGTCCTGCTGCCGTGTCCGCTCCTGGGCGGGGCGTTTCGGATGTGTGGGGTTCCCGGAAGAGCCGGGCGAGCCCCAGCGGTGGCGGCCCCGTACCATGGGGTAAGGCCGTGGCACGTTCAGCCCGGCAGGGCCCGCGTAAACAGACGTACGCGTCGGCCGTCCACTCACTCCGGGAGAAGCGCCTCGATATGGCCGTGTCCATTCAGCGTCACGACATCCGCAACGTCGCCATCGTCGCCCACGTCGACCATGGCAAGACCACCCTGGTCGACGCCATGCTCAAGCAGGCCGGTGCCTTCGCCGCGCACGCCGCCGAGTCGCTCGACGACCGCATGATGGACTCGAACGACCTGGAGCGTGAGAAGGGCATCACGATCCTGGCCAAGAACACGGCGGTGAAGTACCACCCGAAGGACGGCGGCGACGCCATCACGATCAACATCATCGACACCCCCGGCCACGCCGACTTCGGCGGCGAGGTCGAGCGCGGTCTGTCGATGGTCGACGCGGTCGTCCTGCTCGTAGACGCCTCCGAGGGTCCGCTCCCGCAGACCCGCTTCGTGCTGCGCAAGGCCCTGCAGGCCCGCCTGCCCGTCATCCTGTGCATCAACAAGACGGACCGCCCGGACTCCCGTATCGACGAGGTCGTGAACGAGGCGTACGACCTCTTCCTGGACCTGGACGCCGACGAGGACCAGATCGAGTTCCCGATCGTCTATGCCTGCGCCCGTGACGGAGTCGCCTCGCTGACCAAGCCGGCGGACGGTACCGTCCCGACCGACAGCGACAGCCTGGAGCCGTTCTTCTCCACGATCCTGGAGCACGTGCCGGCCCCGACGTACGACGAGTCGGCCCCTCTCCAGGCGCATGTCACCAACCTGGACGCCGACAACTTCCTCGGCCGTATCGCGCTGCTCCGCGTCGAGCAGGGTGAGCTGCGCAAGGGCCAGACGGTCGCCTGGATCAAGCGCGACGGCAGCGTCGCCAACGTACGCATCAGCGAGCTGATGATGACCGAGGCGCTCACCCGCAAGCCCGCCGAGAAGGCCGGCCCCGGTGACATCTGCGCGGTCGCCGGTATCCCCGACATCATGATCGGCGAGACGCTCGCGGACCCCGAGAACCCGGTAGCGCTGCCCCTCATCACGGTCGACGAGCCGGCGATCTCGATGACCATCGGTACGAACACCTCGCCGCTGGTCGGGCGCGGCGGCACCGGCAAGGGCGCCGACGCGAAGTCGGCCGTCAAGGACCGCAAGGTCACGGCCCGTCAGGTCAAGGACCGTCTGGACCGCGAGCTGATCGGTAACGTCAGCCTCCGTGTCCTCGACACCGAGCGTCCCGACGCCTGGGAGGTCCAGGGCCGCGGTGAACTGGCGCTCGCCATCCTGGTCGAGACCATGCGCCGGGAAGGCTTCGAGCTGACCATCGGCAAGCCGCAGGTCGTGACCAAGGAGGTCGACGGAAAGCTCCACGAGCCGGTCGAGCGTATGACGATCGACGTCCCCGAGGAGCACATGGGCGCGGTCACGCAGCTCATGGGTGTCCGCAAGGGGCGCATGGACAACATGTCCAACCACGGGTCCGGTTGGGTCCGTATGGAGTTCGTGGTGCCGTCGCGCGGCCTGATCGGCTTCCGTACGGAGTTCCTGACGAGCACCCGAGGCACGGGCATCGGCCACTCCATCCACGAGGGCCACGAGCCGTGGTTCGGCAACCTCCAGACCCGTAACAACGGTTCACTGGTCGCCGACCGCTCCGGCGCCGTCACCGCGTTCGCGATGACGAACCTTCAGGAGCGCGGTGTGCTCTTCGTGGAGCCGGGCACCGAGGTGTACGAGGGCATGATCGTCGGTGAGAACTCGCGCTCCGACGACATGGATGTGAACATCACCAAGGAGAAGAAGCTCACCAACATGCGGTCGTCCACGGCCGATGTGGCCGAGTCGATCGTCCCGCCCCGCAGGCTCTCGCTGGAGCAGTCGCTGGAGTTCTGCCGCGACGACGAGTGTGTCGAGGTCACCCCGGAGGCCGTTCGTATCC
>CAMLJW010000606.1 GCA_946480485.1 uncultured Streptomyces sp.
GAGGCCGCGAGCGCCGGACGATCTGCAGGATGATCTGGGAGACCACCACACCGGTGAGCATGGCCGCGGCGAGGACGATGGGACGCCAGGCGTGCTTGGCGGCGAACCCCCAGGCTACTGTCACCACCAGCACGATGAGCGCGGCACTGATGATGCCCGCCAGGAACACGCCCATGAGGAGCGGTGCACTGCCCCAGGCGTTGGGCATCTCGACGCCGGCGGCACCGTCGGCGGAGTAGATGTCGAGGAACGACGCGATGAACAGCAACACCGCTGCTCCGATCACCACGCCGTCGCCTCGAGTGAGAGAGCGGATATTCACTTCAGGTCCTTCATCAGTCGTCGTCTCGTCTTCGGTGGAGGCGTCGCTGTCACCATGTCGCCGTCTGGCCGCGGTGTGAAGCGCGGGGGTGGCCCCTCATCGTGGGGACGACACTATCGTCCGCCCGACAGGTGTGTGAGGCCGGATCCATATCCCGATCACTAACCGTGCAGGAAACTCACGATTCCCTCAGAGATCCCTTGCGCCGCCTTCTGCCTCCACGCGCCGCTGGTCAGCAGCGCCGCGTCCTTGCTGTCGCGCATGTTGCCGCATTCGATGAACACCTTGGGAACCGTTGACAAATTGAGACCGCCGAGGTCCGTGCGTACGTCGAGTCCGGTGCCGTCGCCGATGTAGTTGGACGGCGCGCTGCCGGTGGCGCGGACGAAGTTGCCCGCGATGCGCTCACCCAGCTCGCGGGACGGGGCGACGATGAGGCGGGTGTCGGCGGCGCCGACGTGCACGGAACCGGGCAGGATCACATGGAAACCGCGATTGCCGGGCGCCGAGCCGTCCGCGTGGATGGAGACCACGGCGTCCGCGTCCGCCTGGTTGCCGATCCGGGCCCGCTCGTCGACACACGGCCCCCAGGCCCGGTCGCCGTCCTGTGTGAACTTCACCGTGGCGCCCTGCTTTTCGAGCAGCGTGCGCAAGCGGCGCGAGACGTCGAGGGTGAACCGGGCTTCCGGGTAACCGGCGTTGGTGGACGCGCCGGTCGTGTCGCACTCCTTCGCATGCGTACCGATGTCGACCTTGCGGTTGATCTCGACCGTGTGCTGGAAGTTGCCGGGGTTGTGCCCCGGGTCGATGACCACGACTTTGCCCTTGAGGGATCCTGAGACGGCGGGGCGCGAGGCAGAGGAGGGGGAGGAGGAGGGGGACGCAGCCGGTTCGTTCGGCTCTTTGTCGTCGTTCGACCGCGAGGCGCTGGGCGAGGCGGACTTGCTCGACGAAGGCGACGACTGCGACGGTGCCGCCGGCCCGTTCGTCCCACCCCCGCCGGAGTCATCCACCGCCTGCCACACCAGGTACCCCACCAACGCACCCGGCACCAGAGCGGCGACAGCGACGGTCAGCAGCCCGCGCCCGAAGCGGCGCGGCGGGCGGGGAGGATCGAAGTCCGGACCTACGTACGACACGTCCGCCACCCTATCGGGCTTCCCTAGTGCCCACGCGGTCCATCAAGGAAGACGAACATACAGGTCAGGGGCGGTGGGTAGCGGTACACCGATCTGAACTCCTCCCGCTCGCCCTCCGCTTCCCGCTGCTCCACAGGGGAGGACGCGCTCCGCGCGCGGGCCGACTCCCCGCGCCGTACCGTGGGACGGTGAGCCGCTCCACCACCCCGCCCGTGGGCCGCATCAACGCACCGGGTGCGGCCCGCACCGATTACGCCGGTGCCGTGTACGGCTCTCTGCTGGCCGCCTCCGTCATGGCCACCGCCACCACCTTCGGCGACTATCCGAGCCTCGAACTCGTGCTGCTCCTGCTCGTCACGGGCCTCGTGTTCTGGGCCACGCACGTCTACGCGCGTCTGGCGGGCGAACGTCCGGTGGGCCGGCCCTGGAGCCGGCGCGAGATTCGCCGGGTCGCCGCGCACGAGTGGCCGATCGTCGAGGCCGCGGCCCTGCCCGCCGTGGTCGTCGCCGTCAGCCCCCTCCTGGGACCTGGCATGGAGGCGACCGAATGGCTGGCCCTGGGTGCCGCCGTGGCCCAACAGGTCTTCTGGGCGTCCCTGGGCGCCGCACGCGCCGGTGTCCCCCGCTTCCAGATGATCGCCGAGGGTGCCGTCAACCTGCTCCTCGGCCTGATCATCGTGGCCGCCAAAGCCGCGCTGAGCCACTGACCTCAGATACCCGCCTCAGATCCCTGGCCTCAGATACCCGCCCCGGATTTCTGGCCTCAGATCCCCGGCCCCGTGCGCCGCAGGACGCGCAGCGAGTCGGTGGCCGAGACCTCGGTGAACGCGCCGGACTTCAGGGCGCGGAGGTAAACGCGGTACGGGGCCTGGCCGGTGAACTCGTCCGCCGGGTCGGGGAACACGTCGTGGAGCAGGAGGAGGCCGCTCTCGGCGACATGCGGGGCCCAGCCCTCGTAGTCGGCGGACACGTGCTCGTCGGTGTGGCCGCCGTCGATGAAGACAAGACCGAGAGGGGTCCGCCAGAAGGCCGCGATCTGGGGCGACTGGCCGACCAGCGCGACCACGTGGTTTTCCAGGCCGGCCTTGTGGAGGTTGCGGCGGAACGTGGGGAGCGTGTCCATCCGGCCGAGTTCCGGATCGATGGTAGCCGGGTCGTGATACTCCCAGCCGGGCTGCTGTTCCTCGCTGCCGCGGTGGTGGTCGACCGTGACCGCCGTGACGCCCGCCTCGCGGGCTGCGTCGGCGAGCAGGATCGTGGAGCGGCCGCAGTACGTGCCGACCTCCAGGAGGGGGAGCCCGAGCGCGCCCGCCTCGGTCGCGGCGGCGTACAGCGCGAGTCCTTCGCGGACCGGCATGAACCCCTTGGCGCCCTCGAAGACGGCGAGGATCTCCGGCTCGGGTGCCGCCGGCGTGGGCGCGGGCATGGGGTTCCTCCTG
>CAMLJW010000607.1 GCA_946480485.1 uncultured Streptomyces sp.
CCCCAGCAGCTGCGCTACAGCAAGGAGCACGAGTGGCTGTCGGCCGCCGAGGACGGCGTCTCGACGGTCGGCATCACCGGGTTCGCGGCCAACGCGCTCGGCGACGTCGTCTACGCCCAACTCCCCGAGGTCGGCGACACGGTGAGCGAGGGCGAGACCTGCGGCGAGCTGGAGTCGACGAAGTCGGTGAGCGATCTGTACTCGCCGGTGTCCGGTGAGATCACCGAGATCAACCAGGACGTCGTGGACGACCCCTCGCTGGTGAACACCGCCCCCTTCGAAGGCGGCTGGCTGTTCAAGGTACGCGTCACGGGGGAGCCGAAGGATTTGCTCTCCGCGGACGAGTACACCGAATTCTCCGGTTCCGGCTCTTAAGGACTCCTGACTGATGTCGCTTCTGAACACGCCCCTTCATGAACTCGACCCGGACGTCGCCGCCGCCGTCGACGCCGAGCTGAACCGCCAGCAGTCCACCCTGGAGATGATCGCCTCGGAGAACTTCGCTCCGGTCGCGGTCATGGAGGCCCAGGGCTCGGTGCTCACCAACAAGTACGCCGAGGGCTACCCGGGCCGCCGCTACTACGGCGGCTGCGAGCATGTCGACGTGGTCGAGCAGATCGCCATCGACCGCGTCAAGGAGCTTTTCGGCGCCGAACACGCCAACGTACAACCGCACTCGGGCGCCCAGGCCAACGCCGCCGCGATGTTCGCGCTGCTCAAGCCCGGCGACACGATCATGGGCCTGAACCTCGCGCACGGCGGGCACCTGACCCACGGCATGAAGATCAACTTCTCCGGCAAGCTCTACAACGTGATCGCGTACCACGTGGACGACACCACCGGTCAGGTCGACATGGCCGAGGTCGAGCGCCTGGCCAAGGAGTCCAAGCCGAAGCTGATCGTGGCCGGCTGGTCGGCGTACCCGCGCCGGCTGGACTTCGCCGCCTTCCGCCGGATCGCCGACGAGGTCGGCGCCTATCTGATGGTGGACATGGCGCACTTCGCGGGCCTGGTGGCGGCGGGCCTGCATCCGAACCCCGTCCCGCACGCGCACGTGGTCACGACCACGACGCACAAAACGCTGGGCGGCCCGCGCGGTGGCGTGATCCTGTCCACGGCGGAACTGGCGAAGAAGATCAACACAGCGGTCTTCCCGGGTCAGCAGGGCGGCCCGCTGGAGCACGTGATCGCGGCCAAGGCCGTCTCGTTCAAGGTCGCGGCCTCGGAGGACTTCAAGGAGCGCCAGCGGCGGACGCTGGAGGGCGCGCGGATCCTGGCCGAGCGCCTGGTCCAAGGCGACGTCAGGGCCGTGGGCGTCGATGTCCTGTCCGGCGGTACGGACGTCCATCTGGTCCTGGTCGACCTGCGCAACTCCGAGCTCGACGGGCAGCAGGCCGAGGACCGCCTCCACGAGGTCGGCATCACGGTCAACCGCAACGCCATCCCGAACGACCCGCGCCCGCCGATGGTCACCTCCGGCCTGCGCATCGGTACCCCGGCCCTGGCGACCCGGGGCTTCCGGGCCGAGGACTTCGCCGAGGTCGCGGAGATCATCGCGGAGGCGCTGAAGGCACCCTCTCCCTTCGGTGCCGCCGACGCGCAGTCCCTGAAGGCCCGGGTGTCCGCGCTGGCCGACAGGCACCCGCTGTACCCCGGCCTGAAGTAGTCCGCGGGCCTGAAGCGGTCCGCGGGCCTGAAGCAGTTCGCGGGCCTGAAGCGGTTCGTGCGGAAGGTGCTTCCTTTTCCATCGGGCACCGCGCACACCGAACGTGTGTGCGCGGTGAAAACCCGCCCTGTGTTCCATCCCGTTGTGAGGAGTCACCGTGGCCATCTCGGTCTTCGACCTTTTCTCGATCGGCATCGGCCCGTCCAGCTCCCACACGGTGGGCCCGATGCGCGCGGCACGGATGTTCGCCCGACGCCTGAGGAACGACGGCCTGCTGGCCCCGACGGCATCGGTACGCGCCGAGTTGTACGGATCGCTCGGCGCGACCGGGCACGGCCACGGAACACCGAAGGCGGTGTTGCTCGGACTGGAGGGCGAGTCCGCGCGGACGGTGGACGTGGAGAAGGCGGACGAGCGGGTGGACGCGATCCGCTCGGAGAAGGTCCTCAGACTGCTCGGGGAACACGAGATCCCCTTCTCCTTCGACGACGACCTGATCCTCCACCGCCGCAAGGCGCTGCCGTACCACGCGAACGGGATGACCCTCTGGGCGTACGACACCGAGGGAACGGAACTCCTCTCGAAGACGTACTACTCCGTGGGCGGGGGCTTCGTCGTGGACGAGGAGGCCCTTGGCGCAGACCGGATCAAGCTCGACGACACGGTGCTGAAGTACCCGTTCCGTACGGGTGACGAGTTGCTGCGCCTGACGCGGGAGACGGGCCTGTCCATCTCCGCGCTCATGCTGGAGAACGAGCGGGCCTGGCGTACCGAGGACGAGGTCCGCGAGGGCCTGCTGCGGATCTGGCGCGTGATGCAGGCCTGCGTCTCGCGCGGCATGTCCCGCGAGGGCCTGCTGCCCGGCGGCCTGAGAGTGCGGCGGAGGGCGGCGGTATCCGCCCGCCAACTGCGCGCCGGGGGCGACCCCTTGGCCCACGCGATGGAGTGGATCACGCTCTACGCGATGGCCGTGAACGAGGAGAACGCGGCGGGCGGGCGGGTGGTGACCGCCCCCACGAACGGCGCGGCCGGCATCATCCCGGCCGTCCTGCACTACTACTTCAACTTCGCGGCGGGTGCAGCCTCCGAAAGTGAGAAGGAGAACAACGTGGTCCGCTTCCTGCTGACCGCGGGCGCGATCGGCATGCTCTTCAAGGAGAACGCGTCCATCTCCGGCGCCGAGGTCGGCTGCCAGGGCGAGGTCGGCTCGGCCTGCTC
>CAMLJW010000608.1 GCA_946480485.1 uncultured Streptomyces sp.
CATCGGCCGCCCCGACGCCGGCCGCGAGGAGATCGAGCGCGCCGCGAAGGCCATCGGCGCCCACGACTTCATCAGCGCCCTGCCCGACGGCTACGACACCGACGTACGCAAGCGGGGCGGCCGCATCTCGGCCGGGCAGCGCCAGCTCGTCGCGTTCGCGAGGGCGTTGCTCGCCGACCCGGCGGTCCTCATCCTCGACGAGGCGACCAGCTCCCTCGACGTTCCCGGCGAACGGGCCGTCCAGCGCGCCATGTCGACCGTCCTGCGGGGCCGCACGGCCGTCGTCATCGCGCACCGCCTGTCGACGGTGCAGGTCGCCGACCGGGTGCTGGTCATGGAGCACGGGCGGATCGTGGAGGACGGCTCGCCCGCCGAACTCGTTGCGGCGACAGGCAGGTTCGCCGATGTGTACCAGGCGTGGCGGGACAGCCTGGTGTAACGGGACAGCCTGGTTCGGCGGCAGGGCGAGTACGGACGTGCGGCGGTCGCACGCACGGAACGGCGAACAGGGAGGGTGGACAGAGGTGAGGCCGGAGACGATCGACGCATACGCGGAACCGGGTACTGCGGACTCGGCACGGTCCGCGACAAACCTGCTGATCGCCGCACCGTCCGCCTTTGACGCCGAGCTGTGGGAGGCCCTCGCCACCGTCGGTGCCGACTGGACGGGCGAACAGGACATCGGGACCAGTCACCGCACGCGTAGGGCAGCCCCGGAAAGAAGGCGCTTGGGGGGCTGCCCTACGCTGCTCCCCATGCCCTCCACGGAAACGCCCTTCACGTACGACGACGTGGGCGCGACCCGCGAGAAGCGCTGCCCGCCCGGGTTCCACCCCCTGGACGTCAGAACCCGTATCGGCGAAGGCCGGCACGTCTTCGAGGCGGCGTCCAGGGCGGTCCTGACGTGGGAACTGCACCGAGCGGTGGGCGTCGGCGTCGCCACCGACGCCGACCGGGCCGCCCCCGGCGTCGACGTGACCGTCACTCTCGGCGGCCTCGTCAAGGCCCCCTGCCGCGTCGTCTGGACCGTCGAAGAACCCCGCCGCGCCGGCTGGGCCTACGGCACCCTCCCCGGCCACCCGGAGTCCGGCGAGGAAGCCTTCCTCGTGGACATGACGGGCGACGGCACCGTCTGGCTCACCGTCACCGCCTTCAGCCGCCCGGCCAAGTGGTACACGCGCGCGGGCGGACCTGCGACCCGGGGGCTGCAGCATGCGTATGCGCGCAGGTGCGGGGTGGTGTTGCGGCGGTTGTACGGAGGCTCGGACGCGTAGGACCGGTCCGGCCGATCAAGTCGCAGGAAAGCGACGGCACCTTGGGAGTGCCGGTGAGCGGGGTCTGGTGCGTGCAGTTGCCCGTGCCGGCTCCTCGGGTTCGGCCGGGACTGGGTGTGCGACGTCCGCATGGCTCGAACACGGTTGTGGTGGTGGTCAACCTGGACCCGAACCACACCCAGGAGGCCACGGTCTCGTTGGACATGCCGCGGCTCGGCCTCGACCGGCACGAGTCCGTCCCGGTGCGCGACGAGCTCACCGGCGCCACCTACCCCTGGGGCAGGACCAACCATGTGCGGCTCGAACCCGGCCAACAGCCCGCCCACATCCTGAGTGTCCTGCGACCGTCCTCACCGCCAACCGGAGGGTCACCCACATCATGATCGTCAACGAGCCCGTCCAGGACACCTTCGAGGACACGCCCGCCAAGGACCGTGACCCACAGTGGTTCAAACGCGCCGTCTTCTACGAAGTGCTCGTCCGCTCCTTCCAGGACAGCAACGGCGACGGCGTCGGCGACCTCAAGGGGCTGACCGCCAAACTCGACTACCTGCAATGGCTCGGCGTCGACTGCCTGTGGCTTCCGCCGTTCTTCAAGTCCCCGCTGCGCGACGGCGGCTACGACGTCTCCGACTACACCGCCGTGCTGCCCGAGTTCGGCAACCTCGCCGACTTCGTGGAGTTCGTGGACGCCGCCCACCAGCGCGGCATGCGCGTGATCATCGACTTCGTGATGAATCACACCAGCGACCAGCACGCGTGGTTCCAGGAGTCGCGCAAGGACCCTGACGGCCCCTACGGGGACTACTACATGTGGGCCGACAACGACAAGCAGTACCAGGACGCCCGGATCATCTTCGTCGACACCGAAGTCTCCAACTGGACCTTCGACCCGGTCCGCAAGCAGTACTACTGGCACCGCTTCTTCTCCCACCAGCCGGACCTCAACTTCGAGAACCCGGCCGTCCAGGAAGAGATCATCTCCGCCCTGCGGTTCTGGCTGGACCTGGGGATCGACGGCTTCCGTCTGGACGCGGTCCCGTACCTGTACGCGCAGGATGGCACCGACTGCGAGAACCTCCCGGCCAGCCACCGGATGCTCAAGCGGGTGCGTGCCGAGATCGACGCACACTATCCGGACACCGTGCTGCTGGCCGAGGCCAACCAGTGGCCCGAGGACGTCGTCGACTACTTCGGCGACTACGGCGCCGGCGGCGACGAATGCCACATGGCCTTCCACTTCCCCGTCATGCCCCGCATCTTCATGGCCGTCCGCCGCGAGTCCCGCTACCCCGTCTCCGAAATCCTCGCCAAGACCCCCGCCATCCCCTCCGGCTGCCAGTGGGGCATCTTCCTGCGCAACCACGACGAACTCACCCTGGAGATGGTCACCGACGAAGAACGCGACTACATGTGGGCGGAATACGCCAAGGACCCCCGCATGCGCGCCAACATCGGCATCCGCCGCCGCCTCGCCCCCCTGCTCGACAACGACCGCAACCAGATCGAACTGTTCACCGCCCTGCTGCTCTCCCTCCCCGGCAGCCCGATCCTGTACTACGGCGACGAGATCGGCATGGGCGACAACATCTGGCTCGGCGACCGCGACG
>CAMLJW010000609.1 GCA_946480485.1 uncultured Streptomyces sp.
GCATAGAGGCGACCACGACCGCCGAGCCCGTCTCCCTGAAGATCGAGCCGGGCACCAAGGACGCGCAGACATATCCCGCCTCCGGCGAGTGTGCGATCAACAACGGTCGGATCGGCGAGCCGTACGCCAAGGGCAAGGCCGACGAGACCCCGCCGTGCGGTGTGAAGTACCTCCGCTCCTCGGGCGACGGCTCATACAAGCTCACGGCAACCATCACGTGGAGGATTCACTGGACGGGTACGGGTGTCAACGGGGAGCAGCCGCTGCCGAATGGTGAGTTCGGGGCGCGGCAGGACGTGATCGTGCAGGAGATCCAGGCCATCAACCGCTGACGGTGATGGCATATCGGGAGGCCTGAGCACCGTGGGACACGAATCCCCATGTCCCGCCCCCCTTCGACCGGCCGGCGCATATGAGCCGTGCGCATACCCGTACTCCATACCCGTACTCTCATACCCCGATGCCCTGACCCGAGCGAGCCACCGGCCGGGCCCGCCCTTCAAGGGGCTGGGGCCACTCGACCTCACCGACGCCCCCGCCTGCTCGTGAGAGCAACGTTCCCCGGCGGTCACTCGCACAGCCACCGACCGGAAACGCGCCCTTCGTATCTTCGGGACTCATCACCCGACTACGAGACCCACGTACTAGTACGAGCCGCGTACGAGACCGGGCACCGGAGAACCGTGGAGGCGTCATGACAGCCCCTAACACAGCCCTCGCATCGAGCAGGGGAGGTCGCTGGATCGAGCACTGGGACCCGGAGGACGAGACCTTCTGGAAAGAGACCGGCGAGAAGATCGCCCGGCGGAACCTGTTCTTCTCCGTACTGTCCGAGCACATCGGATTCTCGATCTGGACCCTTTGGTCCGTGATGGTGCTCTTCATGGGGCCCGAGTACGGGCTCACCCCCGCCGACAAGTTCTTCATCGTGTCGATGGCGACGCTGGTCGGCGCCATCGTGCGGGTGCCCTACACCTTCGCCGTCGCCCGCTTCGGCGGCCGGAACTGGACGATCATCTCGGCGAGCATGCTGCTCATCCCGACGGTCGCCGCGTTCGTGGTGATGAAGCCGGGGACGTCCTTCGGGACGTTCCTGGTGTGCGCCATGCTCGCCGGCGTCGGCGGCGGTAACTTCGCCAGTTCCATGACCAACATCAACTCCTTCTTCCCGCTGCGCAAGAAGGGATGGGCGCTCGGGCTGAACGCCGGGGGCGGCAACATCGGTGTGCCCGTGGTGCAGCTGGTCGGGCTCGCCGTCATCGGGGCGAGCGCCGGCCCGCGCGTCCTGCTGGGGATCTACATCCCCCTCATCCTCGTCGCCGCCGTCCTCGGCGCCGTCTACATGGACAACATCTCGTCCGTGAAGAACGACACCGGCGCTGCCAGGGAGGCCGTCAAGGACGCGCACACCTGGATCATGTCCTTCCTCTACATCGGGACCTTCGGATCCTTCATCGGCTACAGCTTCGCGTTCGGACTCGTGCTGCAGACGCAGTTCGGGCGTACGCCGCTGCAGGCCGCGTACGTTACCTTCATCGGCCCGCTGCTCGGCTCCTTGATCCGGCCCGTCGGCGGCTCGCTCGCCGACCGCTTCGGCGGGGCGAAGATCACGCTGTGGAACTTCGTCGCCATGGCGGCCGCGACCGCCGTCATCGTTTCCGCCTCCATGTCGAAGTCGCTGCCACTGTTCACCACCGCCTTCATCGCGCTGTTCGTCCTGACCGGGCTCGGCAACGGCTCGACGTACAAGATGATCCCCGGGATCTTCCAGGCCAAGGCCGTCGTCATGGGGCTGACCGGTGAAGAGGCCGCCTCCTACGGACGGCGCCTGTCCGGCGCCTCCATGGGCCTCATCGGGGCCGTGGGCGCGGTCGGCGGGCTCGGGATCAATCTCGCCTTCCGGCAGTCCTTCCTGAGCGTGCACTCCGGGACCGGTGCCTTCGTCGCCTTCCTCGCCTTCTACGCGGTCTGCTTCGTGGTCACCTGGGCCGTATACCTTCGCCGTCCGGCGCCCGCCCAGAGCGAGGCCACCCCGGCCGCCGAGTCGAAGCCGCAGCTCAGCTACGCGGAGGTGTGACGTAACACCACCGACATCAAGTGGAACCGAGCCTGTCATGAGCTGTTGACAGGCTCGGTCTTCCGCTGGTGCACCACGACTGGAACGCGGGACGAGAGCCATATGTACGACGAACAGCAGCGACCAGAGCGACACGAACGACCGGACCGACATGAATACGGCCCCCTGGCGGGGTTCACCGTGGGCGTGACGGCGGCCCGCCGTGCCGAAGAACTCGGTGCTCTGCTTCAGCGGCGCGGTGCCGCTCTCGTGCATGCACCTGCCCTGCGCATCGTGCCTCTCTCCGACGACACCGAGCTGCTCGCGGCCACCAGGGACCTGCTCGACGTGGCCCCGGACATCGTGGTCGCCACCACCGCCATCGGATTCCGGGGATGGATCGAGGCAGCCGACGGATGGGGTTTCGGCGAGGCTCTGCTCGACCGGCTGCGCGGCGTCGAACTCCTCGCCCGCGGGCCCAAGGTCAAGGGGGCCGTCCGGGCCGCGGGGCTCACCGAGGAGTGGTCCCCGTCGTCCGAGTCCATGGCCGAGGTGCTCGACCGGCTGCTGGACGAGGGCGTCGACGGGCGCCGCGTCGCGGTGCAGCTGCACGGCGAGCCGCTGCCCGGTTTCGTCGAGGCGCTGCGGGCCGGGGGAGCGGAGGTCGTCGGCGTACCCGTCTACCGGTGGATGCCGCCCGAGGACATCGGGCCCGTCGACCGGCTGCTCGACGCCACGGTCGGCCGCGGCCTGGACGCGCTGACCTTCACCAGCGCGCCGGCC
>CAMLJW010000610.1 GCA_946480485.1 uncultured Streptomyces sp.
CACACCGCGGAGGGTGCTGACGGCCGGGCGTTCCCGGGTGGCAGCCCGTGACTCGGTCAGCAGTGACTGCGGAGTCGGAAGGTTGAGCAGTGCCCAGCCTGCTCGTTTGAGGCCCATAAGCAGGGGCGTGGGTTCCTTGTCCCAGACGATGCTGAGGTTCGTCGTCGACTCCCCGTGCGAGAGGGCCGCCAGGTTCCAGGTGGGATCGCCCAACCGAGGGACGTCAGCGACTGTTGTGCCGGGGCGGGCCCGGTCGAGGGCGAAGACCGGGGTATCCGGTGCGGGGTTGACCAGCACGACGTCGTGGTGGACGAGCGGGTGCGTCACGGGTCGAGGCGCCTTTCCAGCATGCGGTCGATCAGGGTGCGGTCGTTGTCCGTCAACTCCGCCAGGAACTGGCGGCGGCCGAGTTCGGTGGTGTGGTCCTCGACCAGCGCGGAGACACGGGCGAAGTGCTCTGCCCAGTCGGCGGCCCAGACCTCCGGCAGGACCGTGGTGCAGACCGCAGCAAGGGCCTGGTGCAGATAGACGATGCGGGGCAGGTGACGGCCGGTGGCCACCGCGTTGGGACAGGCGAAGCACATCAGGAACGACACCGCGCAGGGACCGGCCGGAGTGAACGGGCTGTGCTCGAAGTCGGTGCAAGCGGCAACGGGGGTGTCGAGTCCTCCGCCGAGGACGTCGAGGGCCGTGGCAGGCGTCAGGCCCGAGGCGGCGGCCACGGCTTCCGCGCTCTCCCCACCCGGGGAGGGCGTCACGACGCGCATCCCGACCTGGGCGTATGCGTGCTCGACTGCCGCGTGCAGTCCGGCGGCCACCACGTCCGCGGACGCCTCGCGGATCTGCGGGTTGCGCATGAGGTAGACGTCGTCATGCGTGCGCTGGGTGTTGTTCCGTGGCCGTCCGTAGAGGCCCTGCGCGGTGTTGCGCAGGGCCTGCGCGGAGAGGGGACGGCCGTCGTGGGTCAGGGCCAGGCCCTCCGACCAGGTACGGATGAAGTAGGGCAGAGCTTGTGCATCCCTTCTGTCGGCCTCAATCAGTCCGTATTGCGACCAGGCCAGAAGCAGCCGGTCGTTCGGCGTGCCCAACTCCTCCAGCAGCATGCGAAGCGGCTGGGTGATGTGCAGGATGCGGCGGACGACCCGGCCCGCTGTGCCCTCGCCGAGGTCCACCAGGTTGTTGCTCGCGTGCCGGCGGCGGGCTCCGCGGCGGGGCTTGTCCGTTGTGATCCGGTGGATCACTTCGGCGCCGTCCGCGGCGTCCGAGTTCGGGGACGGGCCGGGGATCCGCATCTTCTGCAGGACAGAGAGGTTCCATCCCTCGTGGCAGACCAGCAGCACGGCGGCGGCGCCCATCTCCGCGCAGGTGGGAAACAAGCGGGCCGTCATCGCCGCCGCCCCGCCCGCCCGCTCGACCACCGTGCGGACCGGTTCGTGCAGGTGTCGGTGGCCGCGCAACGAGGGCCGCCAGGGCAAGCGGCCAGTGCGGCTCAGCTCGTCGAGGACCTCCGCCAGCTGTCCCTCAGCGGAGTCCGACGCGATCTCTCCGGCCCGCCACCGCTCAAGCAGCCTGGTGTTCTCCTCGATGCGCAATTGCGCAGCGCGGAGGGTGCGGGCCGCCGCTGCCTTGATCGCCTCGAACTCATCGGTGGAGTAGGTCCGGGCGGGCCCAGGCTGCGGGGCGCCACTGCGGAATTGCGTCAAGGCCGTCCGCGTGGTCGGCGGCAGCGACTCCGCCGCCAGGAGCAGCCTCTTCAGCCGCCACCGGTAGTCACCCGGCAGCACCCATTCGTTCCAAATGGCGGGCGTGATCTGCCCAGCCGCGATGACGGGTGGGGTGCGGTCTGCGGCCCAGCGCAGGAAGTGCCGCATCAGCTTGGCCCGGCTCTGCAACGTCGCCGCCGCGTTCCACTCCCGTCCAGCCAACTTCCCGAAGGCCGCTGCCAGTTCACCGCGCAATTCCTCCGAGCCGGGACACTGCCCGAAATCGAACCGGCCCAGGTCTTCCCCATGCGGCCCGCGTGCGTGAACAACCAGCCCGTCAGGGGACAGGTTCGGCGGACGCTGGTGCCGTTGGGTCGGCAGCGCGGCCTTACGGCCCCGCCCGCTCACGCCACCGCCCCCGGGACGTCGAGGACCAGGCCGGTGCGTTCGGCGACCAGCGCCAGCAGCTCGGTGGTCTCGCTGTCGTCCTGGCCCAGGAGCAGGCTTTCGAGTTGCAGCCCGCGGACGGGCTCCAGGTAGATCGCCCGGGTGGTTTCCTCCGATCGGTGGCCGAGGAGGTCCTTGACCATCGACCAGACACCGCCGTAGATCTCCTCGTAGTGGCGCCGCTGGTCGGGGCTGAGCCCCATCCGGCGGTCCATCGCGTAGTGCAGTGACACCAGCATGCGCAGCGCGAACGAATGCCGGGCCATGTGCGGCGTGGCGAACAGCTCCAGACCCAGGGCCTCGCACCGGTTGTTGGCCCGAGCGAACAGGTTGCTCCAGCCCCGGTAGCGGCGGGGCATGCCGGACTCGGTCAGCCACAACATCGCGGGCTCCAGACCCTGCGGGCCCCGGACGAACAGCCGCAGCCGCTGCCGGTCGTCGAGCTCGTTCAGCCCGACCCTGCCGGTGCGGCCGCCCGGGGAGCTCCAGCGAACTTCACCCCGTCGGGTGACCTCCTCGACGACCCGAAGCCCCTCCAGGCGTTCGTAGGTGCCCGCTTCCTGTGCTTGGCGCACTGCCAGAGCCCTTGTGGTCAGCCGGTAATCCCTCACCGCCCGAAGGCCGGCATGGCTGACGTAGAAGTAGCGGCCGGCCCGTTTGGCCGCGGCCGTCGCCAATGCCGAGC
>CAMLJW010000611.1 GCA_946480485.1 uncultured Streptomyces sp.
GGGGCGCGGCGGTGGCGGGCGGCGGCGAGGACGGTGGCCCACTTTTGGGTGGTCGTCATCGGTCGCACTCCTGGAGGAGGTGGTGGAGTGCCTGGGCGGTGTCGCATGCCGTGGCTTCCTCGACGGAGGCGGCGGCGGTGACGCATTGCTCGCACGTGGCCCTGTGTGCTGCCTCGGTCTTGATGATGTGGGCGCGCGTGCAGGGGCGGCAGGCGCGGGGGAAGGTGCGGAGGTGGCCGTCGAGGACGGGGATGCGGCGGGTGCCGAGGTCGACTGCGCTTCCGTTGTGGAGCGTGGCTGCGCACCACACGCAGGCTTTGCCGCGTACCTGGGGCTCGCTGAGGTCCGCCCATTCGGGTAGCGGTAGCAGGGCGATGGCCTCGACGCTGCCGCTTCTCGTTCCCATCGCTCGCGCCTCCACGGTCCCGGTGATCTGTCTCACATCAGGACCGTAAAGGCGTGGCCGTCGGGCCGAAGACCGGAATCCGGTCCCCTACGTGGCCAAGATGCCGATATCGACTGCCAGTTCGGAAGCGCGCCGCCGCCGGGCAGCCTGCTTCGACTCCACTTCCTCAAGGATGATCCGCCGCGCGTAGCCGTTGTAGGCGATCGTGTCCGGTGCCGCCTTGTGCGCCTTCTCGAGCGTGGCGATCGCGACGTCCGGCTGCCCGTCCAGCTGGTAGCCGCGCGCCTCCTCGATCCGGTGACGGGCCCGGCGTGGCTTCGACTTGATGACCGTCTGGTCCGCTCGAGCAGCCTGCCGTACGGACTCCCCGCCCTGATGTAGCTCGACCGCGACGGTGACGGCGTGGGCGCCCATGATGGCCTGCGAGAACGAGGTGATGGGGTGGTAGTAGTCCTCGGGTAGCCGCTTGGCCATCGTGCGGGCCTTGTCCCAGTGCCGCCAGGCCGTGCCGGTATCGCGGCGGCGGGCAGCGGTGTAGCCGAGCTCGAACTCGAGGGCGCCCGCGATCGCGAGAACATCATCGTCAGCGTGGGGTAGTAGGGGCTCGAGGAAGCGGACGGCCTCGATGTTTACGGCATCCGCTGCGTCGAGGTGCCTGGGCCCGGAGTCGCGGTGGGCCTGCGCCAGCAGCCACGCGGCGACGCCGATGGCGTGCGGGTCTGCGGAGTCTTGGGCGGCGACCATGCCACGTTCGGCGACCCTCCAGAGGAGGCTCGAGTCTGGCTGGTAGGCGATGAAGAACTGCGACAGCGAGTACGTCTCGGCAAGGAGCGACTGCGCCCGCCGGCGTTCGTTGCCCGTATCGGCGTACCGCACGAGGGCCTGAGCATCCCGGATCAGGTCGGGCAGTAGCCTCCCGATGACCTCTCGGTGGTTTTCGGCCGCGTGCCTCGCCTTCCATGCGGCGTGGAGCCGGGCTTCGAGGTGGGCGACGGGCGGGGGCTCGACGCTTGAGGACAGGGGGAAGGAGTCGATGGCTTGGCGTACGGCGGTGAGGCGGGGGTGGCCGGGGCCGATGAAGAGGTCGACGTGCATGTCGGGGTGGCCTGCCAGGTCGGAGAGGTCTCGGACCCGGAGGGCTTCGGCGATTCGCATCACCATGTCGAGGCCGGGTGCTTGCTGCTGGCCGTTCTCGATCTTTTTGAGGGTGTGGGGTGAGACGGCGATGAAGTCGGCGAGTTGTGCGCGGGTCATGCCTCGGCGCTCGCGGAGAATCTGTACCCGTTGGCCGAAGCGCAGCGGGTCAGCGTACGGGTCCGGGGTAGCATCGGTTGGCATGGTCTCGCCCCTATCTCTGTGCAGCTCGTCACTGTCAGGGTAGGGGGCGAGACCATTTTCGTGTCTGGTTCCGACCTGGGTGGTTGCCGGTCCGGATCCGTAGGCTGAGGCAGCAACGGGTGACCCGCGCTCGCTCTTCTAGGCAGCACACCGCGATACAAGGCGACAGGGGCGGGTCATCACGGCACCACAACTCTGACCAGAGGAGTGAGGATGTCTGCACCAGTCATCGAGGCCGTGTCCGCGAGTACCCTCGTCGATCCGGCGTTCTTCGAGCGGCTGAGCCGCCGCGTGGCCACCGTCAACGGCTTAGCCCAGGAGACGGCCGAAGCGATCACGGATCAGGCCATCGCCTACCTCGCCACGTGTGCTCAGAAGCCTGCCGGTGCCCCGTCGTACTTCATGTGCAAGACGGTCGATCCGGCCTGGCACGCGTTCCTGGAGTACACGCGCGAGTACGACGCATTCTTTGCCCGCCACGGGTGGGGCAAGGTCCACCACAATCCGTGTGACATGCCGGGCGTGGACTACGGCGATCCCAAGGTGATGATTCCGCAGACCATCGCGGCCATCGAAACAGCTGGGTACCGCGTCAACCGGGACCTCTGGACCGGTGACCTCTCGTGCGACACATGCGGAGACGACGGCGGCAAACCGGACCCGCTTCCGTGCGGTGATCACGGCTAGATCCGCACGTGGTGTCGGCTCCCGCTCGTAGAGTACCCGGGTGGGGGCCGACCCCTGCTTGCTGACGAGACCTAGGAGAGCGATGGCACGCGAGATCACTGGAAACGGGCGGGTGACGATCTTCCCCTTCCTACACGACTGGGAGACCAGCTCCCGCTGTGTCCTCGCTTACACAACAACAGGCAACGGCCTCACCGCAGTTATCGGGGTAATCCCCGTCGAAGGCAACGTGCACGAGCCGGGTGACCTGCTTGCCCTGGCCGGAAGGCACGGCTTCATCGGCGAGTGGAAGGGGACGCACGAACAGCGCTGCGGATGCTGGCTTGCCTGCACGGGCTCAGGTTCCCGAACGGTGAGGGACCCGGAAGCGATCGACGTGCAGAGT
>CAMLJW010000612.1 GCA_946480485.1 uncultured Streptomyces sp.
GCGCGGCCCGTCTCCTGGTAGTAGCCCTCGACCGACTTCGGCAGGTCGAGGTGGGCGACGAACCGCACGTCCGGCTTGTCGATGCCCATGCCGAAGGCGATGGTGGCGCAGACGACCAGGCCTTCCTCGCGCAGGAACCGCGCCTGGTGCGCGGCGCGTGTGCCCGCGTCCAGGCCCGCGTGGTACGGCACCGCCTCGATGCCGTTGCGGCAGAGGAACTCAGCTGTCCTGCCCACCGAGTTGCGCGACAGGCAGTACACGATGCCCGCGTCGCCCGCGTGCTCCTCCTTCAGAAACGACAGCAGCTGCTTCTTGGGGTCGGCCTTCGGCACGATCCGGTACTGGATGTTGGGCCGGTCAAAGCTCGCCACGAAGTGGCGGGCGTCCGGCATGCCCAGGCGTTGCGTGATCTCCTGGTGCGTCGCGTGGGTGGCCGTCGCCGTCAGCGCGATCCTCGGCACCTCGGGCCAGCGCTCGCCCAGGAGCGAGAGCGCCAGGTAGTCGGGCCGGAAGTCGTGGCCCCACTGGGACACACAGTGTGCCTCGTCGATCGCGAAGACCGAGATCTTGCCGCGCGCGAGCAGATCGAGCGTGGACGCCAGGCGCAGCCGCTCCGGTGCGAGGTAGAGCAGGTCGAGCTCGCCCGCCAGAAACTCCGCCTCGACCACACGCCGCTCGTCGAAGTCCTGCGTGGAGTTCATGAACCCGGCGCGCACGCCGAGCGCCCGCAGGGCGTCCACCTGGTCCTGCATCAGCGCGATGAGCGGGGAGACCACCACGCCCGTACCAGGTCTGACCAGGGCCGGGATCTGGTAGCAGAGCGACTTGCCGCCGCCTGTCGGCATGAGGACGACGGCGTCGCCGCCGGCCACCACATGCTCGATGACCGCTGCCTGCTCGCCGCGGAAGGCCCCGTACCCGAAGACGCGGTGGAGCGTGCCCAGCGCCTCGCTCTCCGCGAGCCCCACAGGCCCGGCTCCGCCCGGCTCCGTGCTCTGCCGGGCAAGCCACGCGCCACTGTCCGCTTCGGCCATCACACCCGTCCCGCCAGTCCCACTCATCGCCCTGTCCCCCGTCGTATGTCACGCCTCGACCGCTGCCTCCACGATAGGGGCCCGCACCGACAGCCTCGGAGTTATCCACAGGCCGCCTCGCGCTTTCACCACAGCAGTCCGGCACCCCCTGAAGGGGTGCCGGACTGCTGCCATCGAGCGTGTCCCGTCAGCGCACAAACACCCCCGCCTGCCCTGCCAGATCCAGGAAGTACTGCGGTGCCACACCCAGCACCAGTGTGACCGCAACGCCGAACCCGATCGCAGTCATCGTCAGGGGCGACGGCACGGCCACGGTCGGTCCCTCCGGCTTCGGCTCGCTGAAGAACATGAGCACGATCACGCGGATGTAGAAGAACGCCGCGATGGCGGACGAGATCACACCGACCACGACCAGCGCTTGCGCGCCGCCCTCCGCCGCCGCCTTGAACACGGCGAACTTCCCGGCGAAGCCGGAGGTGAGCGGAATACCGGCGAAGGCCAGCAGGAAGACCGCGAACACCGCCGCCACCAGTGGCGAACGCCGTCCGAGCCCTGCCCACTTGGACAGATGCGTGGCCTCGCCGCCCGCGTCCCGTACCAGGGTCACGACCGCGAACGCGCCGATCGTGACGAAGGAGTACGCGGCCAGATAGAAGAGCACGGACGAGACTCCGTCGGCCGTGGTCGCGATGACACCGGCAAGGATGAAGCCCGCATGCGCGATCGACGAGTATGCCAGCAGCCGCTTGATGTCGGTCTGGGTGATGGCGACGATCGCGCCGCCCAGCATGGTGATGATCGCGACGGCCCACATCACCGGCCGCCAGTCCCAGCGCAGACCCGGCAGCACGACGTACAGCAGACGCAGCAGCGCCCCGAAGGCGGCCACCTTGGTCGCGGCGGCCATGAAGCCGGTCACCGGAGTCGGAGCGCCCTGATACACGTCCGGGGTCCACATGTGGAACGGCACCGCGCCCACCTTGAACAGCAGGCCCATCACGACCATCGCGCCGCCGACGAGCAGCAACGCGTCGTTGCCCATGGTGTCGGCGAGCGCCGGGTTCACGTTCTCGATCGAGCCGTCGACGACCTGCGCGACCGTCGCGTACGACACCGAGCCCGCGTAGCCGTACAGCAGGGCGATGCCGAAGAGCGTGAACGCGGAGGCGAAGGCACCGAGCAGGAAGTACTTGACCGCCGCCTCCTGCGACATGATCCGCTTGCGGCGGGCCACGGCGCACAGCAGGTAGAGCGGCAGTGAGAAGACTTCCAGGGCGATGAACAGCGTCAACAGGTCGTTGGCCGACGGGAAGATGAGCATGCCGCCGACCGCGAAGAGAAGCAGCGGGTACGCCTCGGTGGTGGTGAACCCCGCCTTCACCGCGGCCTTTTCGCTGTCGCTGCCGGGCACGGACGCGGCCTGCGCGGCGAAGGAGTCGACCCTGTTGCCGTGCGCCGCCGGGTCGAGCCGTCGCTCGGCGAAGGTGAACAGGCCGACCAGGGCGGCCAGCAGGATCGTGCCCTGGAGGAACAGGGCCGGTCCGTCGACGGCGATGGCGCCCATCGCGGCGATGCCCGCCTTGGTGGTGGCGTATCCGCCGGCCGCGAGCGCCACGACCGCGGCGAAGGCCGCGACGAGCGCCACTACGGAGATGAACACCTGTGCGTAGTAGCGAGCCTTGCGCGGGACGACCGCCTCGATCAGCACCCCGACGACCGCCGCACCGACGATGATCAGGGTGGGCGAGAGCTGTCC
>CAMLJW010000613.1 GCA_946480485.1 uncultured Streptomyces sp.
GGCGGCCGCCGCGCAGCAGCCGCCCGTCGACCTCGCCGCGGCGGAACAGGCCGCGTCCGACGCCGCCCGGCGGTCGCGCGAGGCCTCGTCCGCGCACGACGCCGCCGCCCGGCGCTGTGCCGAACTCGACCGGCTGACCCACCGGGCGACCGCGTCGGTGCGCCGACTCGGGCCGCTGCGCGAGGAGTACGACCGGGTGGCACGCATCGCCACCCTCGCGGCGGGCACCTCCGCGGACAACGAGCGCAAGATGCGCCTGGAGTCCTATGTGCTCGCCGCCCGACTGGAGCAGGTCGCCGCCGCCGCGACCGCGCGGCTCCGGCGCATGTCGTCCGGGCGCTACGCCCTCGTCCACTCCGACCACCGCGCGGGGCGTGGCCGCAGCGGACTCGGCCTGCATGTCGTCGACGCCTGGACGGGGCGCGAGCGGGACACGGCGACGCTCTCCGGCGGCGAGACGTTCTTCGCCTCGCTCGCGCTCGCGCTGGGCCTCGCGGACGTCGTCACCGACGAGGCGGGCGGCGTCCGTCTCGACACGCTCTTCATCGACGAGGGGTTCGGCAGCCTCGACGACCAGACGCTCGACGAGGTGCTCGACGTCCTCGACTCGCTCCGGGAGCGGGACCGCAGTGTGGGCATCGTCAGCCACGTCGCCGATCTGCGGCGGCGGATCCATGCGCAGTTGGAGGTCGTCAAGGGGCGCTCGGGGTCGGTCGTACGACAACGGGGTCGGTGACGGATCGGGCGGCCCGTGTTTCACTGATTCGGCTCAGCCGCCCCGCCCCGCCAGGGCCCGCCCCGCCAGGGCCCGCCCCGCCAGGGCCCGCCCCGCCCGGTCACGGCCTGCCCCGCTCCGACCGGGGCAGACCGTGACCCGCATGCGGATCGAAGCCTTTGGTCGCCGTACGCAGGTGCGGGATCAGAGCCGCGACAGCTCGTCCACCAGGTCGTCGAGACCCAGCGACCCCTGGGACAGCGCGGCCATGTGCCAGGCTTTCGCGTCGAAGGCGTCGCCGTGGCGCTTCCTGGCGTTCTCGCGGCCCAGCAGCCAGGCGCGCTCGCCGAGTTTGTAGCCGATCGCCTGGCCGGGGATCGTGAGATAGCGGGTGAGCTCGCTCTCCACGAAGTCCGCAGGACGGCTGCTGTGCGCGCCGAAGAACTCCTCCGCCAAATCGGGAGTCCAGCGCTCACCCGGGTGGAAGGGCGAGTCACCCGGAATCTCCAGTTCCAAGTGCATGCCGATGTCGACGACGACGCGGGCCGCGCGCATCATCTGCGCGTCCAGGTAGCCGAGCCGCTGTTCGGCGTCGGTGAGGAAGCCGAGTTCGTCCATGAGCCGCTCCGCGTACAGCGCCCATCCCTCGCAGTTGGCGCTGACGCCGCCCACGGTGGCCTGGTAGCGGGAGAGGTCTCCGGCCACGTGCGCCCATTGCGCCAGCTGGAGGTGATGGCCGGGGACGCCCTCGTGGTACCAGGTCGACACCAGGTCGTACACCGGGAAGCGGGTCTGCCCCATCGTCGGCAGCCACGTACAGCCGGGGCGTGAGAAGTCCTCCGACGGCGGCGTGTAGTACGGGGCCGCGGCGCTGCCCGGCGGGGCGATACGGGACTCCACCTTCCGTACCCGCTCGGCGAGTTCGAAATGAGTGCCGTTTAGCGCCTCCATCGCCTGGTCCATCAGGCCCTGCAGCCACTCGCGGACCTCGTCGACGCCCTCGATGTGCCTGCCGTGCCGGTCGAGGTGCGCGAGCGCCACCCACGGCGTTTCGGCGCCGGGCAGGATCTTCTCGGCCTCGGTCTTCATCTCGGCGAGCAGCCGGTGGTACTCGGCCCAGCCGTACGCGTACGCCTCGTCGAGGTCGAGATCCGTACCGTTGAAGTAGCGCGACCAGCGCGCGTACCGCTCGCGGCCCACCGTGTTCGGCGCGCCCTCGATCGTCGGCGCGTACACGTCGCGCATCCAGTTGCGCAGCTCGACGACGGCGAGGGTCGCCCCGCGGGCGGCCTCGTCCAGCTCCGTGCGCAGCACGTCCGGTCCCGCCGACGCGAAGTCCTCGAACCAGCCGCGGCCCGAACCATCCGTGTCCGCCCACGCGGTGAGCTGCTCGACGAAGGCCGCGGTGGGCCGCGGACCGGCGTGGAGCTTGCGCTCCAGGCCGAGGGCGAGGGACTCGCGACAGCCGTACAGCGCGGCCGGTACGGCGTGCAGCCGCTGGGCGACAGCGGCCCAGTCCTCGTCGGTCTCCGTCGGCGTCACCGTGAACACCTCGCGCACCGAGTGCGCGGCCGTGGCCATGTTGCCGACGGATCGCAGGCCCTCGTCGGCCTCGTGCACGGCGAGTTCGGCGGTCAGCCGCTCGCGCAGCAGACGTGCGCAGCGGCGTTCGATGTCACAGTCCGCGCCCGGCTGCCGCTCGGCCTCGTCGAGCCGCGCGAGCGTCGCCCGCGCAAGCTCCGCGACCGCCTCCTGACCGGCGGGCGAGGTGTCGGGCAGCCTGCTGGAACTCTCCTTCACGCCGAGATACGTACCGGTGACCGGATCGAGGGCGATGAGGTCGTCGACATAGGCGTCGGCGACCTCGCGGGGCAGCTGGCTCTTCGTGTCAGACATGCGGACATCCTCATACGGGGAGGCGGTGTGCGTCAGCCGGATGTGTCACCCGCCCGCGCCCCCCCCCCCCCCCCCCCACCCCCCCCCCCGGCCCGGGGCCCCCCCCCCGGCCCCCGGGGAAGGGGGCCCCCCGGCCCGGGGCCGACACGTGACCCTCCCC
>CAMLJW010000614.1 GCA_946480485.1 uncultured Streptomyces sp.
CGGAGGCGCTGATCCGGGAGGCGCTGGACTGGGTACGCGCGGCGGTCGCGGCCGGGCTCATGGAGCCGCCGAAGGATGATCCGGAGTGGAAGACAGCGGCCCACCGCGCTGCCGAAGCCTGACCCCCAACAGCGAAGACCCCGCCGTGAGCATCATCGGCGGGGTCTTCGTCATGCCCAAGTCGCTGTCCAAGGGCGGAGTAGCAGCTGCGCGTGCGGCCAGAGCGGGAACACCCGCGCAGCACAGCCAGCATCGCACGCCCGTCAAGCCGGGCCCGACTCCTCGTCGACCTGGTGGTCAGGGATGCTCAGGTCGCGAGTTCCAACGTGCAGCCACGACGGTGCGTCGGTCGCTTCGGTCGCTGCCGGGTCAGGCGTCCCGTCGAGGGCTTGGCGGATACGGCGGGCGATGGCGGGTCCGGTCCAGCCGGCGCGTTCGAGGTCGGCAGCGTAGGCGCGTACCCCCTCGATGGCGGCCTCGGCGGCTTCGAGGCGGCGGAACTGTTTGGCGTAGCCGTCGGTGAGTCGGGCGAGGCGGTTGCGGTAGATGCCCGCGTCGCGTTCGGCCGCTTCGGCGCGCTGGACGGCGCGGGCGCGTTCGGTCTCGGACTTGTTGGACGTCTCGTGCGCGATGTGCAGCAGTTCCTCGGCTTGGTCGGCGCGCTGTTTCTGCTGTTCCCAGTCGGTGACCGATGGTGCGGCGTCTCCGCGTCCGCAGGCAGGGCAGTAGCCGCGGGCGACGGCACGGAGCGCTGCCAGCTCGGCGTACAGGGCGTCCAGCTCGGCGTCGTTGATGGTGGACGCGGTCTTGCGGTCGGTCATCGGCGTTCCCAGAGTCGGGCTACTCGGTGGACGAGGTGGCGGAACAGGCAGGCGGCGGAGGTGAGGCCGGCGACGGCGAGGACGGCCCTCACGTCTGCTCCTCGGGTTCGTCCCATGCTGCGCCTCCGCACTCGCGGCCGTTGATGATGAGTGGTCCGGCGTGCGGGTCGCGGTTGGGCTGGTAGTGGCCGGGGGGCTCGGTGCAGAGGGTTTCGGGGTAGTCGTGGTGCGGTCGGCCGCACAAAGTGAGTTGATCCGTGGTCATGGGTTTGGTCCGTTCGGTGGTGGTGGGTGCGCGCCCAGGACGGGACGGGGCGGGTCAGCTCGTGGGCCAGAGGAAGATGGCGGGCACGGCATGGTCGGGGGCTTCGTCCCACTCGCCGTCGTTGGCGGCGGCGCGCTGCTCGGCGGTGGCGTACCACTGGCCGATGTAGTCGTTGTGGGCCTCGTACATGCCGTCGACGGCGAGGTGTAGCGGGCTGAAGCCGTTGCCTTCCGCGTCGGTTGCGACGACGACGGGGGTGTCGTCGGGGAGGTTGAGGGCGTCGAGTTGGGCGCGGAGTTCGGCGAGGGTCATGCGGCTTCCTTGTCGGGTTGGGCCCACGTCGGGGCTGTGCGGGCGCGTGCGGGCCTCTGGGGACTCTGGGGCTCCCGGACTGCCTTGAGGTGCTGTACGGCGCTCCTAGCGCCCGTCACGCCCCGCCATGCGGTACGACAAGCCCACCAGGCGATCGTCAGGAGCGCGTACAAGGCGAGCGCAGCGGCGGCCGACATGAGGGCGATCCACGCGGCGAGGGCCCAGCCGAGGGTGAGGGCGGTGTCGATGGCCTCCCCGATCACGACGGGTCCTCGGTGCGGGCGTGCCGGATGCAACCGCACCGAGGCGGGCACGCCCATCGGACGTGCCGATTGCGGTGCTTGCCCCACCGGTGCCGTCCCCGGCCGCAGGCGATCTCGCGGAGCACGCCGTCCGGGGTGCACACCTCGCCACGGGACCAGCAGGACGTCGACGTGCGGGGGTCGGAGACCTCGGGGTGCATGCGATCGATGTGGGCGTCGAACTCTCCGCTGGGGATTTCCGGGCGGTCCGGGCACCAGATGCAGATGGCGGGGTACTTGGCCACGGTGTCAGGCCTCCTTCGGCTGCTGCGCGGCGGCGGGTTCGTAGTCGTGGTGCGCGTCGTCGGGGTCGCTGGTCTCGCACATGCCGCAGATGCCGGGGGTGACGGGGTCGTCGCCCTCACGGTGGGCGTCGTTGGGGTGACCGCATTCGGCGCACACGGGCTGCGCCCCGGCGGCGGTCCGGGTGATCAGCTCCCGCAACACCTCGGCCACCTTGTTCGGTCCGACTGGGTGCGAGGAAGGCCAGCCGTCGGGGCCCTGCTCGTGGCGGCGCATCTCGGAGTACGGGTTGCCGAGTTCGGTGAACCGCTTCGTCAGCACGGACTTCAGAGCCTCAGGTAGCGCGCCGATCTCCAGCCCGTCAGCGCACCCGCAGTCTCCGAGGAGACAGACGTCCTCGAAGTGCTGCCGCATGGGGTGGCCGCAGACGCACGCGGCGCCGTCTGTCGTTTTGTCGTCCGTCTGCCCCGGCGTGGCAGTCACGGCAGCAGGCTCGGCGGCCATACGGCGCAGCCCGAGGATCACGTCGCGGACTCCGGTGTAGTACCGGGGATCGGCACTGTGCTCGGCTGCCGCACTCGCGAGGATCGCCTCGTATCGGTCGGCGGCTTCCCGTAGCACGGCGGCACGGTCGGCGGACGCGGGCAGCACAGGCGTGATCGCGTCGGCGACCTCGGTCGGGCGCGGCATCCTGGTGGTGTGGCCCTCGTCTGGGTCGTCGTTCACGGCGCGCATGCCCTGGGTGAGCTTGCCGTCGGGGGTGAGCTCCTGGGCGATGGCAGCGGCGATGCGGTCGCGGAGCGCGGTCTGGGCGGTGGCGGAC
>CAMLJW010000615.1 GCA_946480485.1 uncultured Streptomyces sp.
GTCTGCGCTGACGTGCTCCGTGTCAGAGTTCGGCGGCAGAGTCGTGCGGTAGTCGAACTGCCCTATGCGGCGGGTATGCCTGCGAACCACCCCAGTTTGTTCCTTCTCCTTGATCTCACCGTGGATGTCGAGCTCGCCCTCGGCGACCTCCACGGTGATCTGGTCCTTGTCCACGCCGGGAAGCTCCAGTTCCACCAGGTAGGCGTCCTCGGTGTCCACGACGTCGGCCAGCGGTGCCCACGGCTCGGCTGTGCCGAACTCGGGGTAACCGCCGACGGGAAAGACAGCGTGCATGAGCTGGTCCATCCGGGTACGGAGATCGTCCAGCTCATGCAGGGCCGCCGAGAGCCCACCTCTGCTGTGTCGTACGGGATGTGTCATGACTGATCCTCCTTGACTTGCTGTGCCAACCGTCGGTCACATGGGCCATCCGGTGACCTGTCGAGTGCCGGGCCGCGGCACCCTCATGCCCTCGATGTCGCGCTCGGCGATGTTCAGCAGCTGCTGGGCGAGATCCTCCATGGCCCGGCCCGTCGCCAGCTCGTCGCCGATCTCGGGCACGTTGGCGTCCGCCGGGTGGCAGTGCGCCGTCCCGTGGCCGGTGAGCGCCGTGGTACCGGTGTCCAGCACCACGCGTGCCTTCGTGGTTCCGTCGTCGTCCTCGAAGATGTGGAGTCGAACCTTCCACTCCGCCGTGTGTGGCATCGCTTTCCTCCTCACTTCGATACGGACCCATGCGGTCCGGTCACGGTTCGTTCCGGGACCGAGGACCGTGCGGAAGCTGCCGCCGTCTGTTCCTCGATGCGGCGCCGGACGCGGGCGGCGAGAACGCTCAGCCGCTCGGAGGCCGTCGCACGAGGCGCGACCGGCGCTCGGATCCGTCGGGCCGCCGACGGCAGCCGACCGAGGTCCGCGGTGAATCTCTCGCGGCACTCGTCGAGCGTGGGCCTGGTGCCGGTGCGCTGCCCGCCCCGCATCACCGGCTCCAGCAACGGCCTGCCATCGTCGGGTGGCTGCTCGTCGGCCAGGCCGATCACGTCGGCGTATCCGGGGCGGCGAAACACCTGCTTGGGGCCGGGTGCCGTCACTTTCGCCGACGACAGCTTCATCACCGGCCGTCCGTCGTACTCCACCATCTTGTACGCCGAGTCCAGGTACGGTGCGTCGGCCGAGACCCCGACGCGGGTGCCGACGGCGTAGGTGTCGATCGGCGCTCCCGAGCGGATCAGGTCGTCCAGCGCGTACTCGTCGAGACCGCCGCTGGCGACGACCCGCACCTCCGGCAGGCCCGCCTCGTCGAGGATGGACCGCGCCCGTACCGCCAGGGCCCCGAGGTCGCCGCTGTCCAGCCGTACGGCCGAGCCGGGCCCGCGGTCCAGGTCCCGCAGCACGCGCGCAGCGACGCGTACGCCCGCCTCGGTGTTGTAGGTGTCCACCAGCAGGGTCACCGGCCCCGGGTGGGACCGTGCGAAAGCGCGGAAGGCGTCTTCCTCGATGGTGAACGCCTCCACGAAGGAGTGGGCCATCGTGCCGACGGCAGGGATGCCCAGGGCGGTGGCCGCGGCCACGTTGCTGGTTCCGGCGAAGCCGACCATCGCGCCGAGGCGGGCGGCCTGGAACCCCGCCTGCGGACCGTGAGTCCGCCGTAGGGAGAAGTCCACGACCGGATGCCCTGCCGCCGCGAGGACGCACCGTGCGGCCTTCGAGGCGATGGCGGTCTGGTGACTGAGCTGGTTGAGCACGTACGTCTCGGCCAGCTGCGCCTGCGGCAGAGGCGCGGTCACCTCCAGCAGCGGCTCTCCCGCCAGCACGATCCGTCCCTCCGGCACCGCCCGCACGTCACCGGTGAACTCCAGGCCGAGCAGGAACTGAAGATCCCGCCGCGGTCGACACACCGCGGACGCAAAGGCGTCGACGTCCTCTGGGCCGACATGAAGTCCTGACAGATAGTCCAGGACCGACTCCAGCCCCGCGGCGACCAGGAAGCCGCGCTCGGGAGGCAGGTCGCGGACGAAGAGGCTGAACGTCGCGGGGCCGGTCATTCCCTCCCGGAGGTAGGACATGGCCATCGTCACTTCGTACAGGTCGGTGGTCGTCGCGTCGGACATCGGCGTCGCCTCCTCGGCTCCCATCCGGGTTTCCTGCCTGTCACCGGCGGAAGCGCGCGGACCACAGGGGCTCGACCAAGTCCCACTCGGCGTCCCACTGTGCGTACCTTCTCCGGTCCAGCACATGGCGCATGCCTGCCCGTGCCGCGTAGAACCCGGCGCCCACACCGATCGCGGCCATACCGCCCACGAACCAGCCGGTGGTCGTCGCGTTGAGCTCACTCATCGGCGGACTGGTGAGGCCGCCGTCCCTGTCCACCCACACCTGCACGGTGGCGCCCGTCGGCGTTCCCGACTTCACGAGGGTCGTCCCCGTCCGCACCGTGCCGTTGTCGTCGGTTGAGCGGACCTGCGCCTGTTGCTTCCCATCTGTGGTGACCCCTTGACATTCGTGGTCAGTCGGGCGATGACCTCGTGCCGATCCGCCGACTGGGCTTGCACGGTGCGCATCGACGACTCGTACGCCGTCAGCCCCGCGCTGAGCGCGGCCATCGGCAGGCCGAGGACGAGGACCAGCATCAGCAAGCTGCGGAACCAGGACTCGAACCTGTCGGACGTACGTCGCAGAGGGTTCGCCCCCTTCGACGCATGCTCCTGGCGCGGCGGGAGCGGACCGGACGCGTGCGGCGAATTCTGTGCACTCATGACTCGGCCTCC
>CAMLJW010000616.1 GCA_946480485.1 uncultured Streptomyces sp.
TTTGGTAATGCGGGCCGGGTGGGTTGGTTCCTGGTGCACGGGGGGGGGGGGGTGCCGGCTCGGGGGCCCCCTTAACCTGTCTGGGGGGGGGTGCAGGATGCAAATGGGAGGCACCCCGCTACGAGTTCACGCGTCCGAGGCGTCAGACCTCGACCACGACCGGCAGGATCATGGGCCGACGGCGGTAGGTGTCCGAGACCCACTTGCCCAGCGTGCGCCGGACGAGTTGCTGCATCTGGTGGGGTTCGACGACACCGTCCTGGGCCGACCTCTCCAGGACCTCGGTGATCCTCGGGGTGACCTCCGCGAACGCGGAGTCCTCGATGCCCGAGCCGCGGGCCTGGATGTGCGGGCCCCCGGTGATCTTTCCGGTGCTGGAGTCCACGACCACGAAGACCGAGATGATGCCCTCGTCGCCGAGGATCTTACGGTCCTTGAGCGCGGGCTCTCCGACGTCGCCGACCGAGAGTCCGTCGACGTACACGTATCCGGCCTGGACCTTGCCCGAGATCTTGGCCCTCCCCTCGACGAGGTCGACGGCGACGCCGTCCTCGGCGATGACGATGCGGTCGTGCGGGACGCCGGTGAGGGCGCCGAGCTCGGCGTTGGCGCGCAGGTGGCGCCATTCCCCGTGGACCGGCATCAGGTTCCGCGGCCTGCAGATGTTGTAGAAGTACAGCAACTCGCCCGCGGAGGCGTGGCCCGAAACGTGCACCTTCGCATTGCCCTTGTGGACGACGTTGGCGCCCCAACGGGTCAGGCCGTTGATGACGCGGTAGACGGCGTTCTCGTTGCCGGGGATCAGGGACGACGCAAGGATCACCGTGTCGCCCTGGACGATCCTGATCTGGTGATCGCGGTTCGCCATACGAGAGAGTGCGGCCATCGGCTCACCCTGGGAGCCCGTGCAGACCAGCACGACCTCGTGGTCGGGGAGGTCGTCGAGCGTTCTGACGTCGACTACCAGGCCCGGCGGGACCTTCAGATAGCCCAAGTCACGGGCGATACCCATGTTGCGGACCATCGAGCGGCCTACGAACGCGACCCGGCGGCCGTATGCGTGGGCGGCGTCGAGGATCTGCTGAATGCGGTGAACATGGCTGGCGAAGCTGGCCACGATGATCCGCTTGCGGGCGCTAGCGAACACCTGGCGCAGCACGTTCGAGATGTCGCGCTCGGGCGGGACGAAGCCCGGGACCTCGGCATTCGTCGAGTCGGCGAGGAGGAGGTCTATGCCCTCCTCGCTGAGCCGCGCGAAGGCGTGCAGATCCGTGAGACGGCCGTCCAGCGGGAGCTGGTCCATCTTGAAGTCGCCGGTGTGCACCACCAGGCCCGCAGGGGTGCGGACAGCGACCGCGAGGGCGTCCGGGATGGAGTGGTTGACCGCCACGAACTCGCAGTCGAAGGGTCCGATGCTCTCCCGGTGACCCTCCGCCACTTCGAGCGTGTAGGGGCGGATGCGGTGCTCCTGAAGCTTCGCCTCGATGAGGGCGAGAGTCAGCTTGGAGCCGATCAGCGGGATATCCGGCTTCTCGCGCAGGAGGTAGGGGACTCCGCCGATGTGGTCCTCGTGGCCGTGCGTGAGGACGATGCCCTCGATGTCGTCGAGGCGGTCCCTGATGGACGTGAAGTCCGGCAGGATCAGGTCGATCCCGGGCTGCTCCTCCTCGGGGAAGAGCACTCCGCAGTCGACGATCAGCAGGCGGCCTTCGTACTCGAAGACGGTCATGTTTCGGCCGATTTCGCCGAGTCCCCCGAGAGGGGTGACCCGGAGACCGCCCTCGGCGAGCTTCGGCGGCGGGCCGAGTTCAGGATGCGGATGACTCAAAAGACTCTCCTCACCACGCGCGCCACGTACCTGGCAGGGCACGTGGCGGCGTGACGTTCGTGCAGTAGCAGTTGTCTGGTATTGCAGGCCTCTGGCCTGCGTGGTTGCGCGTATTGAGGTGTGAAGTCCGTTGTTTAGAGCTGTACCCCGCCGGCGGCAAGATCGATCTTGAGCTGGGCGGTCTCCTCGGACGAGAGGCCGACCATGGGCAGGCGCAGCGGCCCGGCGGGCAGGCCCTGGAGGGCGAGCGCGGCCTTGCTGGTCATGACGCCCTGGGTGCGGAACAGGCCTGTGAAGACCGGGAGCAGCTTCTGATGGATCTCGGTGGCCTTCTGGACGTCGCCGCTGACGTACGCGTCGATCATGGCCCGCAGCTCGGGGGTGACGACGTGACCGACCACGGAGACGATGCCGACCGCTCCCACGGAGAGCAGCGGCAGGTTGAGCATGTCGTCGCCGGAGTACCAGGCCAGGCCGGAGCGGGCGATGGCCCAGCTGGCGCGGCCGAGGTCCCCCTTGGCGTCCTTGTTGGCGACGATACGCGGGTGCTCGGCCAGGCGCACGATCGTTTCGGTGTTGATCGGTACGCCGCTGCGGCCGGGAATGTCGTAGAGCATGACCGGGAGTTCGGCCGCGTCCGCGATCGCCGTGAAGTGACGGTACAGGCCCTCCTGCGGGGGCTTGTTGTAGTACGGCGTGACCGCGAGGAGGCCGTGCGCTCCCACCTGCTCGGCGGCACGGGCAAGCTCGATGCTGTGGTGGGTGTCGTTCGTGCCGACGCCGGCGACGACATGGGCGCGGTCGCCGACCGCCTCCAGTACGGCTCGTACGAGATCCGCTTTCTCCGCGTCGCTGGTGGTCGGGGACTCGCCCGTGGTGCCGTTGATGATCAGGCCGTCGTTGCCTGCGTCCACCAGGTGGGCGGCGAGCCGCTG
>CAMLJW010000617.1 GCA_946480485.1 uncultured Streptomyces sp.
CCAGGCCGAGCAGGTTCAACAGGTCGGCGGTCACGACGCGGTACGCCTTGCCCAGGCGCAGGACCTTGCACGGGTACTGGCCGCGCTTGGCCAGCTCGTAGCCCTTACTCCGACCCAGTCCCAGCGCTCGGTTGCCGGTATCCAGGTCAACGGCGGCGGGCAGGGCCAGCAGCTCTTCTCGTGTCATGCCCTTGGGCTGCTCGGCGGTCTCGTTGTTGCGCATCCGGTGCTCCGTCCATGAGTGAGCCCTCGGCGAACGCGGCATCACGTCCGGCTCCAGGCGATCACTAACCATCATCGGGAAGCTAATGTGTCTCCATGACGCAACACGGTTTTGATCCTGGAGATGACGAGGACGACGTCCCGGAGTGGGTGGATCAGGTGATGGCCACGGTGGCCGCCGAGGTCCGCAGGCGAAGGAAGGAGCTGCGCATGAGCGCCCAGGACCTGGCCGACCGCTGCGAGGAGATCGGCCATCCGATCCCGCGCAACGTGATCGCCAACATGGAGTCCGGTCGCCGCGCCAATCTGCCCCTGGTCGACGTCCTCGTCCTCGCCGAAGCCCTGCGGACCTACCCGATCTGCCTGCTCTACCCCGTCGGCTACGTCGACCGAGTCCAGCGCCTTCCCCTTCAGCACTCCGACCCGACGTGGGATGCCATGCGCTGGTTCACCGGCGACAGCGAGGGCTTCGGCATGGAAGACGACATGCTCCGCTCCTTCCGCGCCCACGTCCGCCACCAGCGCGCCGCCCTGGCCGCCCTGAAGGGCGAGAAACACGAGCGCTGGAAAGCCGAGACGGCACCCAACCAGGCAGAACGCGAGGAAGCCGTACTCGCCCAAGCCGACTACGCCGAAAGGGCGTTGGAAGCCAAATACCGGCTCCGCAGCGCCCGAGCCTTCATCCGCGAAGACGGCGGCACGCCACCGCACCTGCCCCCCGAACTCGCCGACGTCGACCCACCTGTCGGCGACACCACCGAGGAGAATGATCTTTGAAGGGTTCCACTCACCGCCGCTGCTACTGCCGCGACGCCCACACCGGGAAGCCGCTCGGTAAGCAGTGCCCGAAGCTCTCCAGCCGCAAGCACGGCTCGTACTCCATACGCCAGGAACTCCCGCCCCGCGAAGACGGCACCCGCCGCTCTTTCGGCCGCGCCGGCTACGAATCCCTCAAGGCCGCCCAGGCGGACCTCGACCACATACGTGCCCTGCTCGGCCTCGCTGACGCCGACGACGCGGAGGGCCTGTCCCAGATCGCCGAGTTGCTGGAGAAGGTGGCCGACGAGAAGTCGCCGCTGCCGGACATCGAGGCGACCCGTAGGCGCCTCAGCCATGGCCTGGACCTGACGAGCCGACTCACGGTCGGCGAGTGGCTGGACACATGGCTGGCGGGCAAGAAGGGGCGGCAGAGCGCCATCAGCCGCGACGAGAGCAACATCAGGGTGCACCTGAAACCCCGAATCGGGCATCTGCGGCTTGACCGGCTCCGGGTCACTCACCTGTCGGAGATGTTCGAGGCCATCGCCGAGGCAAACGTCGAGATCGCCGAGGGCAACGCAGCCCGCCGTAAGGCGTTCGAGGACCTCGCCCAGATTCCTTGGAAGGGGCGCGAGCACCGTGCCCGCCGCAAGGCGATGAAGGCGGCCATCGCAGAAATGGAGCCCTACCGACGCATCGTCGGTCCGGCCACGCGTCAGCGCGTCCGCTCCACCTTGCGGGCCGCGCTGAACGCCGCAATCGCGCAGCAGCTGGTCACCTTCAACCCGGCCGCCCACGTCGAGTTGGAGGCCCGCAAGCGGCCCAAGGCCCTCGTGTGGACCGAGGAGCGCATCCTCCACTGGAAGCGCACCGGCGAGAAGCCCTCGCCGGTGATGGTCTGGACGCCGGAGCACACCGGCCTCTTCCTCGACCACATCGCGGAGGACCGCCTGTACGCGCTCTTCCACCTCGTCGCCTTCCGCGGGCTGCGACGGGGCGAGGCGTGGGGGCAGAAGTGGACCGACACCAACCTGGACGCCGGTCTCATCACCGTCGCCAAGCAACTCGTCGTGGACGGCTGGGAGGTGTACGAGGACGACCCCAAGACCGACGCTGGCGCGCGCACCATCGCGCTGGCCTCCGACACGGTCCAAGCCCTCAAGCGGCATCGCGCCCAGCAGGACAAGGACCGCGAGGAGTGGGGGAGCGCCTGGGTGGAGACGGGGCGCGTCTTCACCAAGGAGAACGGCGAGATGCTCCACCCCGCCAACGTCACACGGCACTTCATCGAGCTGTACGAGGAGATCGGCCTCCCGCCGGTCCGGCTCCACGACCTCCGCCACGGTGCCGCGACCCTCGCCCACGCGGCCGGGGCCGACCTGAAGGACATCCAGGAGATGCTCGGCCACTCCTCGATCACCATCACGGCCGACACGTACACGAGCCTCCTCCCGGAGGCGGACTTGGCGATTGCCGAGGCCGCAGCTCGGCTCGTACCGCGTGCCCGCCCCACCTCCGAGAACACTGCCCCCGAAGCGGAGCCCGAGCCCGACGATGCGGAGCATCCCGGCCAGGAGTCCGTGCCGGATGATGCTGATCCATTGGGCGTTATTCGGGAGATCAACTCTCCGTCCGCTCACGCGCCGCTCACGCAAACGGCCCCGGACGACGAGTCCGAGGCCGAATAGGACCCTTCCCTGGGGGATAAACCCCAGGTCAGAGCGGTAATGCGTTGTGCCCCCGGCAGGATTCGAACCTGCGACACCCGCTTTAGGAGAG
>CAMLJW010000618.1 GCA_946480485.1 uncultured Streptomyces sp.
GGACAGCAGCCTGACGCTCCCGTGGTGGGCCCGGCAGTACTGAAGACCGAGGTGCAAAAGCTCACCGGCTCCATCGTCCTGCGCGGCCTCGACTCGATCGGCAACGCGAAAATCACCGCCGCCATCAAGAAAGGCGGCGACATGAACGGCCTGCGGTTCGTATCGGAGATCGTCCGGGACGGCCCCGGCTACCGCGCCGACCTCGACCTGCCCTACGGCATCACGCCCGAAGACATCATGGAAGCCCGCAAACCCCTGGCCTCCGGACTACGCCGCAAGACCGGCTGCGTGTGGCCCGCCCCCGACCCCGAACAGCACGAAGGACGGCTTGTGCTGTGGGTGGGCGACAAGCCGATGAACGAAACCACCAAACCCGCCTGGCCACTCGCCAAGTCCGGCACGGTCGACCTGTTCCGCCCGGTCGTGTTCGGCAACGACCAACGCATGCGCGACGTGTCCGTGACGCTCATGTTCGCGTCCGTCGTCGTCGGCTCCATCCCCCGCATGGGCAAGACCTTCCTCATGCGGCTGTTCCTGCTGATCGCCGCCCTCGACCCGCGCGCCGAACTGCACGCGTTCGACTTCAAAGGCACCGGCGACTTCGGCGCCCTGGAACCGGTCTGCCACCGCTACCGCGCCGGTGAAGAGGACGAGGACATCGCCTACGTCCTTCAGACGCTACGGGAGCTGAAGGAGGAACTGCGCCGCCGCGCGAAGGTCATCAAGTCCCTGCCCCGCACGCGCTGCCCGGAGTCCAAGGTCACCCCCGAACTTGCCGGTGACAAAGCCTTGGGGCTGCACCCGATCGTGGTCGGGTTCGACGAGTGCCAGGTGCCGTTCGAGCACGAGGAACACGGCAAGGAGATCGAGGCGATCTGCACCGACCTGGTCAAACGCGGCCCCGCCCTGGGCATCGTGGCCATGTTCGGCACCCAGCGCCCCGACGCGAAGTCCCTGCCCACCGGCATCAGCGCGAACGCCGTGCTGCGGTTCTGCCTCAAGGTCATGGGGCAGCCCGCCAACGACATGGTCCTCGGTACCTCGATGTACAAGTCGGGGTACCGGGCCACCATGTTCTCCCGCTCCGACCGGGGCATCTGCTGGATGGCCGGCGAGGGCGACGACCCCCGCATCGTCGCCTCCGCGTTCGTCGACGCCGTCGCCGCAGAGCGGATCGTGGCGCGGGCCCGGCAGGCGCGAGAGGAGTACGGCAACGTCACCGGCCACGCCGTAGGCAAGGGCCCCGAGAACACCGGGACCGGCTCCGACATCCTCTCCGACGTCCTCGACGTCATCGCCGACGACGAGAAGGCCCTGTGGTGCGAGCGCATCGCCACCCGCCTCACCGCCGCCCACCCCGACACCTACACCGGCTGGGCCGGTGAGAACGTCACCGCCGCCCTCAAGCCCTGGGGCATCAAGCCAGGGCAGGTATGGGGCACCACCGACGACGGTGAAGGCGCCAACCGGCGCGGCATCAAACGCGCCGACATCACCACCGCCATCACTCGCCGTAACGCCGATCGGGCCGCCGCCTAGCCCGAGCACAGGTGCTAGACCTAGCAGCCGCCACCGCTAGGCCTAGCACCCCCACTAGCGCCCCGCAGGGCCGCTGATCAGCGAACTAGCGTCTAGCGGCCCACCTGCAAAAACACCCCGAAACCACCCTGAGAAGGGATGTGAGCCCCCGTGGCTCTCGCTAGCCTCGCCCTCCTGCTACTCCTCGCCGGTTACTCAGCGCTATGCGCCGTGCGGCCGTTCGCCCCGTGCCGGAAGTGCACCGGCACCGGCATCCGCCAGGCCCACCGCAAGGTCAAAGTGTGCCGCCGCTGCCACGGGCACCGCCACCGACTCCGCACCGGCCGCCGCCTACTCAACACCAGCCGCAACGTCCACCACGCCGGCACCCGACACCACCCCCACCACGACCGCTACCCCGACTCGGGCGCGGCCTAGCTACACCAAGGGCGGCCCCCGTCTCGCCAAAGTCCGGGGCCGCCCTTGTCAGCCAGCATCCATCCAAAGGAACTGGAGATATCCAGCATGACGCAACCCATCCCCATCCGGCGAGCGGTCGGCTCGCCGCGTACCGCGCTTCAACTCGCCGTGGCAGGTGTTCCGGTGCTGCCCCTGCGTCAGGGCAAGGTGCCGTTCGCGAACTGCCGTGCATGCTCCAAGAACACCTGTGGTGGACGGCCCAACATGAAGAGCGCGGGCCCTTGCCAGTGCCCCGACGTGTGCCACGCATGGGCCGCCGCCACCACCGACCCGCACGTGATCACCTCGCCCGCATGGGAGACGGCATGGCGTGCCGCGGTGGCCGTCGCCTACCACCCCGGCGGCGCCAACCTGACCGTGGTGGACCTGGACAACGCGGACGCCATCGCCTGGGCCCACAGTGCGTTGCCCTCCACGAGGACCGTGCCGACGACGCGCGGTGAGCACTGGATCTACAGGGGCACCATGGCGTCACGCAACGCGGTGCGTCCCGGCGTCGACATCAAGTCCACGATGGCCTACGCCCGGTGGCTCGGGCCCGGTACCGGCACCATGACCACCCTGCCGGAGGCAGTACGCGAGCTGGCCGTACCGGAGCCTTCCACGGGCCGGCCGGCGCCTCCTTCCGTCACCGTGCCCGCAGGAGTCGGGGATGTGGCGTGCCGCCACCGCACGCCCGTCTACCTGGAGCGTGGCATCGCCATGGCAGAGCAGCGCATCACGGAGGCATCCAGCGCGGTGCACGCGACCGTGTA
>CAMLJW010000619.1 GCA_946480485.1 uncultured Streptomyces sp.
GTGCATGGTGGACGCCGGTTTCGACCTGGAGGATGCGCCTTCGTTTGATAGTTGGTACGAGGCGATGCTCGCCGAGGAGGGCTACGACGTGCCCTATCTCCTGAAGAACCCCAATGATTTGATCTCCGCTGTCAGAGCTTGCCCTGCAGATCCCGAAGCCTTCTGGTAGTCGTGGGGCCGAGTGACACGAGGTTCGGATGAGGAGGGTTCTATGGGGAGCTTTGCTCCTCGTGGTAGGGCTGCTGGCCGGTTGGGCAGTCTCCCGGGTGTTCGGCGGTTCAGAGCCGCCCGTCGAGATCGCTGATCACACCTATGTGGAGGTTGTGCCGGGCGAGGTCTTCGACGTGCGGACTTTACGCGCGGTCGCCAGTTGGGATGTCGTACCGGTGGCGACGAACCGCGCGTCGGGCACGGTCACTTCGGTAAGGGCCGATCCCGGCGCCACGGTTGCAGCGGGTGAGGTCATGTATGAGGTCGATGAACGCCCGGTCGTGGCAGCTGTGGGCGAAATCCCTGCGTACCGAAGCATCTCCAGGGGCGATCGCGGCGGCGACGTGGCTCAGTTGCAGCGGATGCTGTCGGCTCTTGGCTGGTACGACGGAGACCCGGATGGTGTCTTTGACGCTTCGGTGCGGGACGCCGTCCGTGGTTGGCAGGAGTCCCTGCAGCTCGAGCGGTCAGGAGTGGTCGAGCTCGGCGACATCGTGTTCTTCCCTGAATTGCCCATCCGGGTGGTTCTGGACGAAACAGTGATTGCCCGCGGCAAGGTGCTGGCTGGTGGTGAGGACGCCATCGGATCGCTCGGCGAGGCGCCGCGATTCGTGATCGACCTGGGAGTGAATCAGACGGATCCTGTGCCGGTGGGAGAGACCGTGAGTTTGGAAGCGGTGATCCGTGGCAGCGAGGTCTCGTGGGAGGCAGTCGCCGGTGAGACCAGGCTCGGCCCCGAAGGATGGATGGTCGAACTTCTTCCACTGGGCGGTACGGCGATCTGCGGCGATGAGTGCGGCCTGGTTCCCGTCGGAGCGGGATGGTCGCTGGACGCGGCTCTGGTTCGGGTGCCACACACCGCAGGCCTCGTGGTGCCGGTCGCTGCACTCGTTTCTAAGGCCGATGGAAGTACCGGGGTGATCGACGAGGCGGGAGAGATCATCGGGGTCGAGGTGCTGGCAGTTGCCCGGGGCATGGCCGTGGTGGAAGGAGTCGAGGAGGCGACTCGGGTCCAGGTGCCTGCTCAACCATGAACCTGGCACTGCGCGCGGTCGGACTCGGGTTCGGATACGCCGCTGACACCCGGCTGTTCACCGACCTCGACTTCGAGATTCCGTTCGGGCGCGTCGTGGGTCTGACCGGTCGGAGCGGATCCGGTAAGTCGACGTTGCTTTACCTGCTGGGCCTGATGCTGGACCCGCGGGCGGGGCATATCGAGGTCGACGGGATCGACACAGGCGCGTTGTCCGACATCGGCAGGTCTCGGCTTCGCGCCCAGTACTTCGGTTTCGTGTTTCAGGACGCCGCGCTCGATCAGCGACGTTCGGTCCTGGACAACGTACTGGAACCCTGCCTGTACCGAGGTGAGTCGAGGAAGGATGCGAGGGCCGGCGCAGTTGACCTACTCGAGGGCCTGGAAGTGGACCTGCCTCTCGACCGGAGGCCGGGACAGGTATCCGGCGGGCAGGCCGCTCGGATAGCGTTGTGCCGCGCCCTTCTTACAGATCCTCGCATAATCCTCGCCGACGAGCCGACCGGCAACCTGGATCGAGCCACAGCAGAGGTGGTCGTCGGAGTCCTCATGGAAAGGGCTCGGTCGGGGGCAACGGTGGTGATTGCCAGTCACGACCCGAATGTGGTGGGCGTATGCGACGACGTGATCCAACTGACGCCTTGAACCGCGGTCCGACGGTATCTGCCCTGTTGGAGGAGATGTGGGCGGTGGTCCGGTCCGAGGCTGTTGTTTCGTTTCTAATCGCCCTCCTCGTGGCCGGGATGTGCGTCGCCGTGGGCATGACCGCCGGACGGGCAGAAGGGGTTCAGCAGCAGGTCTTAGGGACGATTGACGCGGCCGGGACACGGTCAATCGTGGTTCGTGCCGAACCGGAGGCCGGCGTGGATAGCAGTGTGATCACCAGGCTGACTGCCTTGGACGGAGTCGAGTGGGTCGGTGCTCTTGGGCCCTCCTCGGACGCACGAAACGCAGCTTTCGAAGGTGGAACGCCGGTCGCGGCGCGGGTGCTCTATACGACGGATTCATCGGCACTGGGGATACCGGAGCAATCAGCCGCCCCGGGCCGAGTCGCCTTCGGGAGTCCTCGAGCCCTCCGAATACTCGGCCTTCCTGAAAGGGTTGGCGTCGTCCGCGTGGGCCGAGCTACAGAACTGGCAGTTGTCGGCGAGGTCGATCTTCCCGATCACCTTGGTTTCCTGGACCCGCATCTGATTGTTCCGGCTGAGCCCTCGGTCGTCGGCCCGGTGGCATTGCTGGTGGTGGTGGCCGACAGCCCAGCCCTGGTGGGGCCTGTATCCGAAGTCCTGCGTGATCTGCTGGCCGCAGTGGACCCTGGCTCCATCACGATCACGACATCCGAGGCGTTCGCCCAATTGCGTGCAGTCATTGGAGGTCAACTCGGAGCGTTCTCAGAGTCGCTGGTCGTAGCGGTCTGCGTTCTCCTCGCTTGCTTGCTCTCGGTGCTCGGATTTGGTGTCGTGATGCTCCAACGTAAGGAGTTCGGTCGCCGTCGGGCTCTC
>CAMLJW010000620.1 GCA_946480485.1 uncultured Streptomyces sp.
CCCAGCACAGCGTTAGAACGATCTACCTGCCTTGATCGCTTTGACAGGTTCCGCAGGATTCCGAGCCGATGACGCACGTCCCTGGCCTGATCGCGGGACCAGGATGCATCCTGCCGAAAGCGCTTGAGGTTTCCCTGGTCGCCTTCCCATTTAGTGAGAATTCCGGACACTAGCGGGCCTTGAAAAGAGAGTGCGCCATCAGTGACGTCCAGTTCGGCAGCCAGCTTGCGCGCCTTATCCTTGGACATTCCCCTGAACGTCACGCAGAAACCCCCTGTTGAAGGTGTTCATAATTGCCACCACGCGGAGCTTCAGCGCCGCCCCGCTACCGACGCGCCTCCTTCGCACCGCGTCGGAAGACCTTGACGCTGCCCCCAGTGCCTGTCGAGTACCTTCCCGGGCATGTGGTTGCATCGGACGCGACAGCAAAGGCGCGCTCGACGGGGCACATTGGCTGGGACAGAAGTGCGGTCAAGGGTCTTGACGTTAGCGGTGTGCGCATGGTTTCGCCAGGGCGAACCCGTCATGGCTCAAGGTCCCCTCCTGGACCAACCGGCCCAGAACCGAATTATCTTATCGGGTAAATTTACACAACGCTGCACATTTCTGATTCTCTCCGTCTCGTGCCTCGGACAGTAGCAACCAACTGTGCTTACGGCCTTTGGGTGTACGACGATGTCGGGCAAACGACGAGTGATGCACGCCGCCCTGCCCTGTCTCCGCTGGTGTGGCGCGCCATGGTTCGGCACCCCGTCCGGTGCGGCTGATCTGGTGGGCGTACCACCAGCGCGGATTCGTTGTGTGGAGCCGAGGGTCCGGCCGATCGACGGCGTTACCGCTGCACATGACGACCGTCAATGGCTCCCCCTGTGCCTCCAGTCTTGATTAGCGCTCCACACGTGCCACACGGCTGCCCGGAACCCTTGTTGCCCTCACAGCTCCGGGTGAGAGCGCCACCTCGCAGGCGTAAGAGCAGGTGACGCACCTCAACCTCGGGTCGGAGTTCCGGATCACTATTCGCCTGCATGCGGCACACGGGTCGGCTGCAGTTCCGCCGTCGGCCGGGGCGGGATACCGCCTGTCGGGTCGCAGCCCACACCCCTGCCTTCTACCAGCAGGACCGGCCCGCCCCGCCCGTGCCATGTGGTGCAGACGCAGAAGAACATCATGATCGCCGCGTCCGTCGTGGTGGCGGGCGTCGCTCGTACTCCGGGAACGCGTTGTACAGCGCCCAGACCTGCGCTGTGGTCGCCACGTAGGGCCGCTGGGTGCCCTGGCCTGGTGAGGTACGCCGCGAGCACGGGGAATTTGCCAGCAGGCCGTCATGCACCGCGTCGCCCGTGATCTGGGACAGCCGCCGGTGGCAGGCGTAGACGTACGACGTGAAGTTCCCCCTTGCTCTGGGACATCTGGTGCTTACGCTGCGGGGGTGAGGTGGTGCTGCAGCCTGGCTCGGGTTTCGAGTGGGGTGATGGGGTGCGCAAGGATCCAGTCGAGGTTACGCCAAGATCGCCGCCAAATTGGCCCGGACCCGCTGCTGGTGCTCAGCTGCGACGCGACCGGCGTGAACATGATCCCCACCGCGACTCCCAGGCTCCCGGCCCGTCACTCAAGAAGAAACGCACCCTGGACGAGGCTGCGCGGGCGAAGTCAGGACGGATGCGGGCCGCTGTCCTGCTCGGGGCGTTCCCGGGCTGCGTGTCTCCGAGGTGTGCGGGCTCCGGGTGTCTGACGTCGACTTTCTGCGCGGCATCGTGCATCCGGCCGTCCAGTACCCGAGTGTCGAGCTGAAGACGGAGGTCTCGAAGACGTCCATCCCCGTGCCCAGGTCCCTCGCCACGCTGCTGTCCGCGCACGTCGCCGCCTGGCGGGCCGAGACGCTGTCTCACGGGCGGGGACGGCGAGCAGCTCTCCCCTTGGGCGCTGGAACGGGCCATGAGGAAAGCCCGCGAACAGGTCAAGGACCTGCCCACGGGCTTCCGCTTTCACGATCTGAGGCACTACTTCGCGAGCCTGTTGATCGCGAACGGCTGCGACGTCAAGGTCGTCCAGGCGAGGCTTCGTCATGCCTCCGCGAAGACGACCCTGGACGTCTACGGGCATCTTTGGCCGGACTCCGACGAGTCCACCCGTTCCGCCGTCGACGCCGTGCTCACTGCTCGGACGGCACAGGGCCGGAACAGGAGCGCCCAGTGACGACTGCGCCGCAGGTCAGCCGAGGTGAACGACTCACACGTCGAAGTACAGCTCGAACTCGTGCGGGTGCGGACGCAGTTGGAGCGGAGCGATCTCGTTCGTGCGCTTGTAGTCGATCCACGTCTCGATCAGGTCGGACGTGAAGACGTCGCCCTGGAGCAGGAACTCGTGGTCGGCCTCGAGGGAGTCGAGGACGGCCGGGAGCGAGGTCGGGACCTGCGCGACGCCCGCGTGCTCCTCGGGAGCCAGCTCGTAGAGGTCCTTGTCGATCGGCTCGGCCGGCTCGATCTTGTTCTTGATGCCGTCCAGGCCCGCGAGCAGCAGCGCCGAGAAGGCAAGGTACGGGTTGCCGGAGGAGTCCGGGGCACGGAACTCGACGCGCTTGGCCTTCGGGTTCGAGCCGGTGATCGGGATACGCATGGCCGCGGAGCGGTTGCGCTGCGAGTACACCAGGTTGATCGGGGCCTCGAAGCCGGGGACCAGACGGTGGTACGAGTTCACCGTCGGGTTGGTGAAGGCCAGCAGCGACGGGGCGTGCTTGAGGATGC
>CAMLJW010000621.1 GCA_946480485.1 uncultured Streptomyces sp.
CTTCTCGCTGCTGCCCGCCTGGCGTGGGGCGGCGCCCGTGCAGCACGCGATCATGGCGGGGGACGAGATCACCGGTGCGTCCACTTTCCTGATCGAGGAGGGGCTCGACTCCGGGCCTGTCTACGGGACCGTGACCGAAGAGGTACGGCCCACCGACACCAGTGGGGATCTGCTGACGCGGCTCGCCTTCGCGGGGGCCGGGCTGCTCGCCGCGACGATCGACGGGATCGCGGACGGCACGCTCAAGGCCGTACCGCAGCCCATGGAGGGCATCACGATCGCCCCGAAGATCACTGTGGAGGGCGCCCGGATGGACTGGGCCGCGCCCGCGCTGCGGGTCGACCGTGTCGTACGCGGTTGCACGCCCGCGCCCGGCGCCTGGACCGTCTTCCGTGGCGAGCGGCTCAAGCTCATCCAGGTCGCGCTCGTGCCCGAGCGCACGGATCTCGACCTCACCCCGGGCGCGCTGGCCGTCGGCAAGAACAACGTGTACGCCGGCACCGGTTCGCATCCCGTCGAGCTCCGGTGGGTCCAGGCCCAGGGCAAGAAACCGATGCGCGCGGCCGACTGGGCACGCGGAGTGCGGATCACCTCCGGCGAGAGGTTCGGGGCGTAGCGAGCCCGTCGCGTTTGGCTGACCGGAGATGCCCGGTCGCAGTCGTCGTGGCCCCACGTCACGCCCCAGCCCCGTTCGCCTCGTCCCCGCTCTCCGTGCCGTCCCCGTTTTCGTCAAGCCTCGACGATCTCGGGCCGGGGGTAGCGCGGGCATCCCGGCGCCGCCCTGAGCCATCCCCGGTTCGACCCCTACGGGGCTCGGGCTCAGGACCCCTACGTGGCGACGCGCTCCTGGGGCTGGTTGTTGCCGCTCGCCTCCGGGCCCTTGCGCCCGGCGCCGCCGCGCCACCCGCGACGTACGCTGGTCAAGTAACCTATCCAAGATCCGGAGCACCTTTTACGTGAACGAGCAGGACCGTCGTCGTCGCCCGCAGGGGAAGACCCACCGTCGTCCGAAGAAGGACCCCGTACGGATGCTCGCCTTCGAGGCGTTGCGGGCCGTCGACGAGCGCGACGCGTACGCCAACCTCGTCCTGCCGCCGCTGTTGCGGAAGGCGCGGGAGAAGGGTGACTTCGACGGGCGGGACGCGGCGCTGGCCACGGAGTTGGTGTACGGGACGCTGCGGCGGCAGGGCACGTACGACGCCGTCATCGCGGCCTGCGTGGACCGGCCGTTGCGTGAGGTGGACCCGCCCGTGCTCGACGTGCTGAGCCTGGGCGTGCACCAGTTGCTCGGTACGCGGATTCCGACCCACGCCGCCGTCTCCGCCTCCGTCGAGCTCGCCCGGGTCGTGCTCGGCGACGGGCGGGCCAGGTTCGTCAACGCCGTTCTCCGGAAAGTCGCCCAGGAGGATCTCGACGGGTGGCTGGAGCGGGTGGCACCGCCGTACGACGAAGACCCCGAGGACCACCTCGCAGTCGTGCACTCGCATCCTCGGTGGATCATCTCCGCGCTGTGGGACTCGCTCGGCGGAGGACGTGCCGGGATCGAGGATCTCCTCGAAGCCGACAACGAGCGGCCCGCGGTGACCCTGGTCGCCCGGCCCGGGCGTTGCACCGCCGAGGAACTCCTCGGCGTGCTCGGTGAGGAGGCCGCGTTGCCGGGGCGCTGGTCTCCGTACGCGGTGCGGCTTTCTGAGGGTGGCGAGCCGGGCGCCATCGAGGCGGTACGCGAAGGCCGGGCCGGCGTCCAGGACGAGGGCAGCCAGCTCGTGGCGCTCGCCCTCGCGGGCGCGCCCCTCGACGGGCCGGACGAGGCGTGGCTGGACGGCTGTGCCGGTCCCGGCGGCAAGGCGGCGATGCTCGCCGGACTCGCCGCCGAGCGCGGGGCCGTACTGCTCGCCGCCGAGAGGCAGCCGCACCGGGCCGGCCTGGTGGCGAAGGCGCTCGCCGGGAACCCGGGGCCGTACCAGGTCATCGCCGCCGACGGTACGCGTCCGCCGTGGCGGGCCGGCACCTTCGACCGCGTACTGATGGATGTGCCCTGCACGGGACTCGGCGCCCTGCGTCGCCGTCCCGAGGCGCGCTGGCGGCGCCGACCCGACGACCTGGAACGCTTCGCGCCGCTCCAGCGGGGGCTGCTGCGCACGGCGCTGGCATCGGTGCGGGTCGGCGGCGTCGTCGGTTACGCCACCTGCTCGCCGCACCTCGCTGAGACCCGTGCGGTCGTCGACGACGTACTCAAGCGGTACGGCGGCTCCGCCGAAAGCGGCTCGGCCGAACTGATCGACGCCCGCCCGCTGCTGCCCGGCGTGCCGGTCCTGGGCGACGGCCCCGACGTACAGCTGTGGCCGCATCTGCACGGAACGGACGCGATGTATCTGGCGCTGATCCGTCGAACGGGTTGACTGGCGGTGCAGTGTAGGTTCTCAAAGTGAGTGACCAATTCTCATTGAACCGCCCCGCTTCGAATGGAGACTCGATTTCGTGAAAGGATCGAGTCATGGCACGACCTTCCCGTTACCCGCTTGAGCTCCGCCGTCGTGCGGTGCGCATGGTCGCCGAGGTGCGCGACGACTACCCGACCGAGACGGCTGTTCTGCAGGCGGTGGCCGAGAAGCTCGGTATCGGTTCCCGCGAGACGCTGCGGAAATGGCTGAAGCAGCACGAGATCGACGCGGGCCAGCGCCCAGGGACGACGACGGAGGAGTCCGCCCAGCTCAAGGCGCTGAAGAAGGAGAACGCCG
>CAMLJW010000622.1 GCA_946480485.1 uncultured Streptomyces sp.
TGGCGGCTTCCTTCGACGTGTAGACGCCGAGGACGGTGCCGCCTTCGTGGTCTTCGCCGGTGGCGAGGATCCAGACGGTCGGGCCGGTCGACGGCTGGCGGTGGGCAAGTTCGGTCATGGCATCTCCTCGGGGGTTTCGTCGCGTTCCAGCCAGAAGCCGGCGCCGTGCTGGTCGCGGTATCGGGCGCCGACGGTCCAGCCGGTGATCCGCATGAGGCTCGCCCACGTCCAGAGGCGCGCGACGGCAGCCCATCCGTCCTCGGGCCGGTTCATCAGATAGGGGCTGCCGTTGGGGCCGACGCGGACGAGTACACGATCGGTAAGCGCGGCCAGCGGCAGCGGTGGGGCCTGCGCGATGGGGCAGGTGTCGCAGTTGCCGTCGCGGATGCAGGGTCCGTATCCGCCGTAGCGGGCGCGCCGGGTGTCCTCGAAGGCTTCGCGGAGGTGGCTGTAGTCGCGGGGCTGGAGGGCGCATTCGTCGGAGACCAGCGCACCCATCGAGTTGATAGACAGGCGGGTCCAGCCGCGGCCGTCAGGGCCGCCGTTGGTCGGTGTCGGGGCTTTCAGGTGGATCGGCATCATTGGCCTCCGTTCTCGGCGATCAGTCGGTCGATGAGGGCATGGGCGATGTCGGGGCTGTAGCCATAGTCGATGAGGGCGTGTTCGATGACGGGGCGGACGCTGCGGGCCTTGTCCTCGGTGGGGGCTTCGGCGTGGGGGCGAGAGGGCAGCTCGGGCATGTGGTTGGTCCTGTCGTGTCGGGCGGTCAGGTGGTGTGGAGGTCGGCAATCAGTGCGGTGGCGTTGTCGGCGTGCGTGCTGGCGTGGTCGATGGCGGCCTGGACGAAGTCGCGTGCGGCGTCGCGGGGGCTGCCGACGAGGTAGTTGGCGAGGTTGCGAAGCGAGTCTTCCAGCGGCTCGTAGGCGCCGTCGGAGGCGAGGAGTAGCCGGGAGTCCTCCAGGTGGCGGGTGATCGACTGGATCGCGGGGTGCCCGTACTCGTTCTTCACCTCTTGGTCGGTGTCGGGGTTGCCGAGGCAGGAGGTGACGATGTTGCGGTTCCCGCCGGGCCTGCCGTCTCGGGGAGGGAGCACGCGCCGCAGGTTGTGATCCTGTGTGAGCCGCAGGACCTCACCGCGGACCATCAGGTAGGCGCGGGTGTCGCCGCACCAGGCGACGGTGAGCCAGCGGTCGGTGGCGACGGCGACGACCGCGCAGGCTTTCGGCCCGAACCCCCAGGGGCCTTGCCGGTCGGGGTCGGCGGCGTACCGCCGGTACTGGGCGCGCAGTCCGGCCTCGGCGTCGCCGTGGTAGGCGGCGGTGCGGGCGAGGCGTCGGGCGGCGGTGCGGGTCCAGTCGCGTACCTCATCCGAGCTGCCGATGCCGTCGAGCAAAACGTAGGCGCGGGTGCCGTTGGGGCCGGCGGCGGTCGCGGTGGCGTCGCATTGGTGGGTTCGGTCGCCGATGAGCTGGGCAGTGGCGTAGGTGCGCATGGTGGGGTTCCCCGTTCTGGTGGGTGGTCTAGGCGGCGAGGGCGTCGGCGAGCAGCTGGACGCGGGCGGCGAGGGGGCAGTCGACGGGGTAGAGGACGGTGACGGTGGTGAGGCCGACGGTGCGGGACTCGCGCTCGTCGACGGCCGGGCGCTCAACCAGGTAGGCGGTCCTGTGGATCGTGTACGCCTGGATGCGGTCGAGGCGGAAGGAGCGAAGTTCCTTGGTCTCGCGGTCGAGGGCGCGGACGAGGATGTCGCCGGCGTTGCTGACGAACACGTTGACGATTTCGATGGTGCGGACCGTTTCGATGAGGTGACCGGTGCGCTTGCCGTTCTCGTCCTTTTCTTCCTTGAGGTAGGTGATGGTGACGGGCTGGGTTTTGTCGAGGGCTTTGATGAGGCGGGTGAGGGTGGTGGTGGTCTCATTCTTGGTGCGCCTCATCGGATTCCCCCTTGGTGCGGTGACGTGCCTCCATGATGCCACCTCTGTTGGCCTAGGGCAACATGGTTGGCATGCTTGATTGGCGTTGGCCACTGGCAGGCCCATAGGCCACGTGGCATCATGACCCCATGGACATGACCGATCTCGAAGACGTAGCCCACCGCTACAAGCAGGCCACCGACGCACTCGACACCGTCCGCGCCGAGATGCAGACCACCGCCGTCACGCTGCTCCAGCAGGACGGCGTGAAGCAGGCCGACGTCGCACGCGTCACCGGATGGAGCCGCGAACACCTGCGCCGCCTACGGGATAAGGCGGATGAGGCCGCTGAGCGCGCCCGTCGCGAGGCCGAGGTTGAGGCGCTCCGTCGGAAGGTTGAGGAGCTCAGCGCCACGGGCGAGCCGCAACCCGCTGCTGTCGCGCCTCGCGTGCAGGCCTCGGCGGTAGTGCCGTCAGAGCCGTTGCCTGAGGTGTCGCCGAAGGAGTTCCGCAAGGTGGTCGCGCGGGCCATGAGCCGTGCGAAGCCCGACCAGCGTGAACGACTGAACCGGACCGCGAAGACTGCGGAGCAGTTGGGCCGCGACAAGAACGACGAGGTGCTGAAGGCGGCGTTCGAGATGGGGCTGCTGACACACGACGAGGTGTACGGCACGAACGAGGAGCCGACCGCATGAGCGCCCTACGTCCCGCCACCCTTGACGAGTACCTGACCTGGCTGCGCGCATGGCTGGAGGCCGGGCACCAGCCGACGCACGCCTACGACTACCCGTGGTCCCGGTGGAGGTGGC
>CAMLJW010000623.1 GCA_946480485.1 uncultured Streptomyces sp.
CATGCGCGAATGACTTGAATAAGCTCTTAAATGCTATGCCCGAATTGTCGCTGGACGACATGCGTGGGGACCTCCACCAGTCCTTCTGCTTCACCGGCTGGTCCTTCGTGGCCATGTTGGCCGGGTTGATCAGCAGCCAGGTCAGGTCGGCATGCATGGTCTCGGTGGGCAGGACCGTGAGCTTGATCTTGTCGGAGTCAGACATCGGTCTCCCCGTCGAGTTGATGTGGGTCGAATCTGTGCTGCTCAGGAACCGGTCGCGCCGAGCTTGGTCCGGGCCAGCTCCAGTCCCTCGTCGGCAATCACTCCGCGGATGGCTTTCTTGTCGAACTTGCCGATGCTGGTCTTGGGGACCTCGGGCACGAACAGGAACGTGTCCGGGATCCAGAGCCTGATGAAGCCGTGCGCGAGCAGGTGTTCGCGCAACTCGTCCTCGGTGATCGACGGGTCGGTGGGAACGACACAGGCCAGCGGTCGTTCGAGCCACTTCTCGTTCTCGATGCCCACGACCGCGGCCTCGCCGACCTTGGGGTGGAGCATGAGGGCGTTCTCGAGGTCGATGGTGGAGATCCACTCGCCGCCGGACTTGATCAAGTCGCCAGACCTGTCTTCGAGCAATACGTAGCCCTCGGGGTCGATGCAGCCGACGTCGCCGGTCTTGAGCCAGCCGTCGATCATGGAGTCCTTGGTGCGGTCGTCGCGGTAGTACTCGCTGGCAGTGAACGGGCTACGGACGTGGAAGTCGCCCATGCTGACGCCGTCCCAGGGCAGCTCCACCCCAGTCTTGGCGTCGACGATCTTGATCTGGACCAGCGGCATGGGCAGGCCCTGGGTCTGGCGCAGCGAGTAGATCTCGTCCTCGGTGCCGCCTGCGAGGTTGGACTTAAGCGCGAAGAAGCAGATCTGTGGGGAGTTCTCGGTCATGCCGTAGCCCTGCATGACCTCTGTGGAGTACTCGTCGTTGAACCACTTCATGACAGCTTTGGACGGAGCCTGGCCGCCGAGCCAGAGGGTGTCGAGTGTGGAGAGGTTCCGCGGGCGGTCGCTCGCGCGAACGACATCGCGGATCATGGTGCCGATGGTGACTGCGGCGTTCATGCCGGTGACGCCGAGTTCCTCGATGATGTCGACGTAGTCGGCAGGGCTGGGGTGTGCGCCGGGCAGCACGAGGGTGGCACCCTGCAGCAGTGCGGTGTGCGGGATGTTCCAGCCGTTGATGTGGAACATCGGGGCGACCTCGAGCCAGATCTGGCTCTCGCTCATGTTCAGCTTGTCGTGCATCGCCAGGCACATGGCCTGCAGCACCATCGCCCGGTGGGAGTAGATGACGCCCTTCGGGTCGCCGGTCGTGGCGCTGGTGAAGCACATGGCTGCGGCGGATTTCTCGTCGAATTCCGCGAACTGGACGTTCTCGTCGGCGTCGGCCAGGAGCTCCTCGTAAGAGTGCACGGGCAATTCGATCCGATGCTCGGGCACCGGCCCATCTGCGTACACGATGACGCGCTCCACGCTGGGCAGGCCCATGTCCAGCAGCTCTGCGACCAGGTCGAGCTGATCGACGTCGACGAGCAGGAACCGATCCTCGGCCTTTTCAATCGTGAACTTCTGCTGCCGCGGCGAAAGCCGCAAGTTGATCGTATGCAGCACGGACTGGATCCCCGGCACTGCGAAGTGCGTCTCCAGATGGCGGTAGGTGTTCCAGGCGAGGCTGCCCACACGCTCGCCCGGCGCGAGTCCGAGCTTCTTCAGGGAGTCGCCGAGGCGCCGCGACCGTTTGCCGAAGTCCTGGTAGGTGTAGCGGTGGTACTCGCCAGGCCCGAGCCGTGTGACGATCTCCTTCTTGGCGAAGAGCCGCTCGGTGCGCCACAGCAACGAGTGCAACAACAGCTGGCTGTCGAACATCAAACCCTGCATCGACCCTCCACGGTGAGTTGGTGATCGCAGATGCGAACGGTCATGCGGCATCGCCGGGAGCCGACCGGCTCCGGTCGGGTACCGCCGGGTAGCGCCTGTACGCAGCGCGACCGTGTCCCGGCTCGATGTGGTGGATCAGGGCGTCCCCGGTCCCAGTGCAACTTGAGGAAGCCGAACCGGTGCTATCGGTCATCCGATTCGGCCCCCATCGCCCGTCGAGAGTTGGATCGCCGAGGTCCAGGGCGGAATGAAGCCAGCAGAGAGGATGTCACGTCATGCAGATGTTGTCGAGGTGCGCATTTTTGCCGCGGCCGTCGCCGCCATTGCCGCGCTCGCCTGGTGGGCGGCAGGGGGCGGGCGTACGATAGACGAACTGTGGCCCTGGACCTCGGCCGATCCTCGTCAACGGATCATCGGACAAACCGAGGTAGCCATGACCGTCCACCACTCCGCGCAGCCCGCCGCCCAGAACGCCATGGCGGGACCGGGCGCCGCCGCGTCGGCCCCGAGCTGCTCGCCGGCTCCCACCGAACAGGGCGGCTGGACCGTCCGGCGACTGAGGTTGATCAACGATGCGGCGGGGGTCTGTGCCCGCTGCGGGATGATCGGCGCTGACATCGTGACTCGTGGCTGGTTGGATGAGCATGCCGTCGCCGCACATACACGGTGTGTGGTCGGGCTCGACCCCGACGGCGCGGGACGCGATCGTTCCGCATGAGCCGGCGAGCATGGTCGTGCGGCGTCATGCCCACCGACTGCGCTGGCCGATCCGCTAGTGGTCGAGGCTTCGACAACCCACATC
>CAMLJW010000624.1 GCA_946480485.1 uncultured Streptomyces sp.
CTCGATGCAGAAGCTGAAGGCGGCAGCAATCGCCCTGTCTCCGGCGCTGATCCCGGTGGCGGCGGCTGCGGTACCGATCGCGACGAGCTTTACGGCTGCTGGTGTGGCGGTGAGTGTGTTCGGCCTGGCGATCGCAGGCCAGGTATCGGCCGTGAGCAAGGCCTCCGACGCACAGAAGAAGTACGACGAGGCGGTCAAGAAGCACGGGCCAGCATCGAAGGAAGCCGCGCAGGCTGAGGCGCTGTTCCTGGACCAGGTGCGTGGCATGGACCCGGCAACCCGCCGGGCAGCCGCAGCGCTCGTGGTGTTGAAGGACCAGTACAAGCAGTGGTCCAAGTCCCTCGCGGGCGACACGATGCCCGTGTTCACCAAGGGTCTTGCCGTGGCGGGCGGGCTGCTGCCGAAGCTGACGCCGATGGTGAAGGGCGCTGCTGGCGAACTGGACCGGTTCATGACGATCCTGGCCGGCGGGGTCAACTCCGGCGGCTTCTCCGCGTTCATGGACAGCTTCGCGAAGTTCTCCACGGGCGCGTTGTCGAAGGCGAACGACGCGCTGGTGCACTTCATGCGGACCATGTCCGGCGCCGCTGGGAAGAGCCAGTTCAGCGAGTTCATGGAGTACGTGAAGACTGCTGGCCCACAGGTCAGGCAGGCGCTGGCCAGCCTGTCGAAGGCGCTGGTGCACGTGGTGGCCGCGGCGTCGGACACCGGGCTGTCGATGCTGTCGTTCGTCAACGCGATCGCCAAGCTGGTCAACGCCATCCCGTCCGGGGTCCTGTCGACCTTCCTGCAGTTCGCGGTGGCACTGAAGGCGGTGAAGCTCGCGGCGGCCGGGCTCGGCGCCCTGGGTGGCCTGTCCGGACTGGGGGCGACGCTGTCCGGGCTGGTGCTCGCATCGGCGCAGGCTGGTGGCGGGCTGCGTGGGCTGGCGGCGGCGTTCGGGACGCTGTCCCGGTCGGCGAAGGTTGCGCTGATCGGCTCGGGTATCGGGCTGCTCGTGGTCGCGCTGTCGTCGCTGGCAGAGATCGGGCAGAAAGTCCCACCGGATGTCGACAAACTGTCGACATCCCTCAAGGGACTAGCCGAGACAGGGAAGAACACTGGCGAGTCGGTGAGAGTCTGGGGCACAGGCTTCGAGGGCCTCAGCGAGAGCATCTCGCGCCTCGACCCTGAGGGCTTTGACGGATTCCTTCAGGGCTGGGCCAAGTTCCTGGGAACGGATTCGACGTCGGTCAAGACCGCGAAAGAGGACATCGACTCCCTCGACAAGTCCCTCGCCGATTTGGTCAAGGGCGGCAAGGCAGACGTCGCTGCCAAGGCACTGGAGCAGGTGGGGAAGAAGCTCAGCCCAAAGGACTTCAAGACCCTCAAGAGTAGCCTCGACGACTACAAGAGCGCACTCGCGGATCAGGCGCTCGAGGCGAAGCTCACTGCGGAGTCCCAGGGGCTTTTCGGGCAGGCGGCGCAGGCCACGGCAGCCAAGCTCGATGCGCAGAAGGCGTCGGCGGACGGCCTGCGGCAGAGCATCCAGGCCCTCAACGACGTCAACCGGGCCGGGCTCGGCGGGTTGATCGGCTTCGAGGCGGCCATCGACGCCGCAGCGAAAGCTGCGAAGGACAACGCTGGCGCACTGTCGATGACGCACGGAGAGCTGGACCTCAACTCGGAGAAGGCCCGCAACGCCGCGTCCGCGTTGCAGGACCTGGCGGACAAGACCGACTCGGCTGCCGCGTCCGCGCGGGAGTCGGGCTCGTCGTGGGGGACCGTCAACGGGATCTATGCGCGAGGCCGATCTCAACTGATCAAGTCGGCGCAGGCTATGGGCCTCACTGCGCAGGAGGCGGCGCAGCTCGCGGACCAGATCCTGAAGATCCCGGACAAGACCGCTCGCGTGAAGATGAACGCCGAGGATGCGAAGCGGGGCCTCAACGCGTTCAACGCTGCGGTGAAGCGGGCCCCGGGCTCCAAGTCCGTCACCCTTAAGACTCTGTCGTCGTCGGCGGAGAAGGTGCTGAGGTCGTTCGGCTATAAGGTCACGCACCTGAAGAACGGCTCCGTGAGGGTGTCCGCGGCGACGGGCGGCGCTCTGTCGGGGATCCGCAACGTGCGTTCCGCAGTGAACTCGCTACGCGACAAGACAGTCACGATCAGTACGTACATGAGGACGTTCAAGAGCATCGAGACGTTCCGGGCCGCGCACGGCCGGGCCTCCGGTGGTCTGGTACCCCGGTACGCCGACGGCGGGAATGTGCAGGCGTTCCCGGACGGCGGATTCGTGCAGGGCCCGGGCAGCGGCACAAGCGACAGCATCCTCGGCATGTTCGGGTCTGGGGCGATGGCCAGAATCTCGAACACCGAGTACGTCGTCAGGGCAGCCGCCGTGAAGAAGTACGGGGTCGAGTTCCTCGACGCGCTGAACTCCGGGCGCCTGAAAGTCGCCGGGCTCGCGCGGGGCGGTCTCACCAAGAAGCAGCAAGCGGCCCGGAAGGCAGCCGAGAAAGAGCGGGAGGCCCGACAGGCGGCCACGCCGGAGCTGACGATCACCCACTTCGGGCGGAAAGCGGGCTACAAGAACCCGGAGATTCGCAACCAGCTCCGCGCGCAGGACTCGATCGGCCCGCTGGTGTCGGCGCTGAACCAGTGGCGGGGCACCATCATGAAGTCGACCCACGGCGGCACGGAACGCAGCCTGCTGCGGCGCCTCGAT
>CAMLJW010000625.1 GCA_946480485.1 uncultured Streptomyces sp.
TGCCTCACGGTCCTCCCCGCGATCGGGCAGCCTGGGCGGCCGGCATCTGATCTGCGAGCGACCGATGCCCTGCTTGCCGATCACACCGCGAGGGTGCCGCGGGTGCGCATCCTCAACCAGGAGCCGATCGTGCCGGCGGAGCACTGGCACGAGTGGCGGCGTCTGGAGGCCGTGGTCAACCTCGCGCTGGCCCATCACAATGCGTGGGCCGTGTGCGTGTATAACCGGCGCGCGCTCACCGACGAACGGGTCGACGACCTCTGCGCCACGCACCCACTCATGTGGTCGGGCCGCCAGCACCAGCCCAACGACCGCTACCAGGACCCGACCCGGTTCATCGCCGAACACCGCGACGCCCCACCGGACCCGGTCGAGCAGACCGCCCCCGCGGTCGAGCTGACCGACCCGTCCCCGGCCGCCGCCCGCGCGACCGTCAGTGGTCTCACGAACCACAACGGTCTCCTCGCCGCCGAAGCCGAGGGTCTGATCCTCGCGACCAGCGAGGCCGTGGCCAACGCGAACCTGCACGGCCAGCCGCCCATCGTGCTGCGCATCTGGGAGCAACCGGACCGGACGACCGTCACCGTGACCGACACCGGCACCGGGCCGGTCGACCCCTTCGTCGGACTCCTGCCCCCAACCAATCCGAGCGGCGGCGGGCTGGGCTTATGGATCAGCCAACAGCTGGTGGACATCACCCACCACCGCCACCCCGGCGGCTACACCATCCGCATGACCGCGGCCCGGCCCGCACCCTAGGTCGTGTCTCAGTTCCGTCCAATTCAGCCCGCACCCCCGGTTGTGGGTGCCCGAAACCATGCACACAGCCCTGACCTGCTGCTTCGCCACCAGCCAGCGGTCGGCATGATCCGCAGGTGGCGCTACAGCTGATCTACCTCGTGTTCTCCAAGCTCGTGAGCTGGATGGTGCTGCGCACCAGATCCGACACCGCGAAGGAGATCGAGATCCTCGTCCTGCGCCACCAACTCGCAGTGCTCCAACGACGATCTCCTCGACCTCGCATCAGTTGGCCCGACCGAGCCGTACTGGCCGCCCTGACACGGCTGCTCCCCACCCGTCGGCGGCGCGGGTTGCTCGTCACACCCGCGACGATCCTGCGCTGGCATCAGCGACTCGTCTCCCGCCGCTGGACCACCCAGCCAGCGCGACCGGGCCGACCCGCCATCCCCGCCGGCCTCCGACGTCTCGCCGTCCGATTGGCGACCGAGAACCCCACATGGGGATACCGACGCGTCCACGGCGAACTCGCCAGCCTCGGCTACCAAATCGGCGCCTCCACCATCTGGACAATCCTGCACAGCGCAGGCATCGATCCCTCGTCCCGACGCAACGGCCCCTTAGGGTGCCCCGTTGATCTCGGACCACGACCATTAGATATGGTCGGATCCGAAAGGTGACGGTGTGCCTCGAAAGTATCGACAGTTCAGCCCCGAGTTCAAGGACGAGGCTGTCCGACTAGTGATCGAGGCTTCGCGGCCGATCGCTCAGGTCGCCCGCGAACTTGGAATCAATGAGGGGACCTTGGGTAACTGGGTCAATCGGTATCGGGTGGAGCACGCGGATGACGAGCCGCCGCTGAATGTGAGCGAGCGGGCCCGACTGCGCGAGGCCGAGCGGGAACTCCGAGAACTGCGCATGGAGAACGAATTCCTGAAAAAAGCCGCAGCGTACTTCGCCCGGGATGCCCGGTAGCCGACAAGTACGAGTTTATCGACTCGTGCCGTGGCGGCGACGCGGAGTACGCCTACCCCGTGAAGAAGATGTGCAAGTGGCTGCAGGTCTCACCGTCCGGGTTCTTCGACTGGAAAAAACGCCCACAATCGGCGAGCGCGCAGCGCCGCGACCGGCTCGCGGGCCTGATCAAAGAGGCGTTCGAGGCGTCCGACGAGACCTATGGCTACCGGCGGATCCACGCCCAGCTCCAGCGGTGGGGCGTGCCCTGCGGCCCCGAGCTCGTCCGGGACATCATGCGGGAGCTGGACCTGCGGCCGTGCCAGCCGCGGCCGTGGCGGGCGAACCTGACCGAGGCCGACGGCCGCGAGCACCGCATCCCGGACCTGCTCGGGCAGGACTTCAATGCGACCCGGCCCGGGGAAAAGATGGTCGGCGATATTACCTACATCCCGACCTGGGAAGGCTGGCTATTCTTGGCGACGGTGATCGACTGCCACACGAAGATGGTCGTCGGATACGCCATGGACGAGAACTACAAGACCCCGCTTATCGAGGCCGCCCTGCGGCACGCGGCCGGCCGGGTCGAGTTTGCGCCGGACGCAATCTTCCACTCCGATCGAGGCAGCAACTACACATCGTCCGAGTTTGCCGGAGCCGTCTCCGAGCTCGCCCTGCGCCACTCCGTGGGAAGGACCGGCATATGCTACGATAACGCCCTGGCCGAGTCGTTCTTCGCGGCCCTAAAGAACGAGCGTGTCCATCGCACCGCCTACCCCACGCGGGAACACGCCCGGCGGGACGTGACTCGCTACATCGAATTCTGGTACAATCGCCACAGGCTCCACTCAAGCCTCGACTATCGGACTCCACACGAGGTACTCATCGAGTGGAACAACCCGCAGAACGCGGCGTAGAAAAGACAACATCAGACGGTCCGAAAAATTCGGGGCAGATCAGCGGCCACCCGCTCGATGATCTCCTCGGTCTGCTGATCCTCTTCCAGCACCGACC
>CAMLJW010000626.1 GCA_946480485.1 uncultured Streptomyces sp.
GTTGCTCGCGCGCTCGCCGGGCGCGGCTGCTCCGGTCATGGACCGGCTCGCGGAGTCGCTGGAGGCGATGCGGGGTCACCGGGCACCGACGTACGGCAAGGTGGCCGTGGTCGACGCAGGAGGAACATCGCGCGGTACGTCGTGCGAGGGGGTGGTCCTCGACCGTGCGCTGCGGGACCTTGCCGAGGCGGCCTCGCGCGATCCGCGAATCGCGGCTGCCCGCGACCGGCTGGAGGAGCGGCTGCTGGGCCTGGCGGCGGCGGTGCGACCACGCGCGGAGTACGCAGTCGTGCACGGCGAACTGGGACCCGACCACGTGTTGGTGGACGCGAACGGGAACCCCGTGGCGATCGACATCGAGGGATCGATGTACTTCGACGTCGAGTGGGAGCACGTGTTTCTACAAATCCGACTGCACGACGCCTACCAGCCGCTGAGGGTGGACGGCTTGGACGAGGACCGGCTTGCTCTCTACATGCTCGCACAGCGGCTCTCGCTGACGGCGGGTCCACTGCGGCTGCTCGACGGGGAATTCCCCGACCGGGCGTTCATGGCAGGCATCGCAGAGCACAACCTGAAGCAGGCACTGGAACTGGTCCACGCCTGAACCCCCGGTTTCTGGGGTTCACTGGCGACCTCGCGTAATCGGGAACCGCGTATTCCTCAGCTCCTGACGGTTCGTGGTCAACGTGAGTGGTCGCCGGGGGCATAGTGACGCCAGGTTCCTCCGGACGCTTCGGCGATCCGGGTGGTGTGGTCGTCGTTGTAGCCGAGCATCCGGGCGATCACCGGGGCCGGGGCCTGGAGGACGAGTTGGCGGATTGCCGCTGTGCGTCCTGGCCGGGTCGGGAAGCCGAGGTGGCGGAGCCGGGGTGCCAGAGCTTCCGGGGTCATGGGTTGTCCGGCCCGGCGGCCGGGGAAGAGCCATCGGGCATCGGGGTTGGTCGCGGTCTTGGTGTTCGGCCGCTGCCCCAGGTAGTCCAGCAGCATTCCGTCGAACGGCGCCGGGACGGGCGACGGCGGGTCGCCGAGCCGGACGAGGACTTTGCCGTCCTCGTGCTGGATGTCGTCAGTGCTGAGCCTGGTGATCCGCGTCAGCGGCTGTGCGTAGAGAAGAACAAAGACGGCTGCGACGCGGTCCTGGAGCGGGATGTCGTCGCGGTTGACGAGCTGTCGTAGTAACGCGAGCCGCTGGTGCTGGGTGATCGGCGCGGGATTGCCTGTCGAGCGGTGCGGGATGGTGACGGCGGGCATGTGATTGGACCGCATGGCCCAGCGGAGGAAAGTGTGGGTGAGGCGTCGCGCGGTGTAGCCGCCTGCGTACCAAATATCGACCTCGGTCTGTGTGCAGTCGGCGAGGGCCCGTCCACGCTGGGCGAGGTGGTCGAGGAAGGCGATTGCAAGGTGGATCTCGTTGCGGGCCTGCTGGGTCTGGCTGCCGGTGAGCGGGCCACGGCCGGCCAGGGCGCGGAGACGTCGTTCGATGCGCCAGGCGGCGAAGAGCTCCAACAGCTTGCGGTGCTCGGGATCGCTGACGGTCGACAGTTTCTCGGCGCGCCACCGCTGGAACAGCAGCAAGTGCCGGTCGGCCGGCGGCAGGACGCCGCACTGCACAAGGAGATCACGCAGGTAGGCGACTGATCGCCAGGGCCTGAGTTGGCTCAGCCCCTCATGGGTGAGCGGAACGTGGCCGCGGGCCAGGGCCAGCAGATTTCGTTGAACATGAGGCAGTTTGGCCCAGGTGATCCCGCCCCAAGGGCGACTCACCTGCCGGAGCATGTCGAACAGCGGAAGAAGCTCGGGCCGGATGCTGCCGGAACCGTCGTCGAGTAGCTCGTGGAGGCGCTCGGCCAGGACGCATCGGCCGCAGACTCCGCGGCGGTAGCGCCGCGCTTCCTGGCCGCACCGTTCGCAGGTGAAATCACCGAGGCCACCGGCGCAGTCGGTGCAGAGCTTGGCGCCGTCGGCAGCGATCCCCGGGGTCAGCCGATCGACGCCGCAGCCGGCGCAAGTCCCGTAGGTCTCCAGGGCCTGGCCGAAGCACCGTCCGCAGAGGTAGCCCTCCGGCCAGTGGTTTGCCTTCAGTTGCACCGCCCGTCGGCATCGTGCGCAGAACAGGTCCTCGGCGCGGACGCGGGTGCGGCTCATCCTTCAGGCCGGATGCGGGCGCGCTTGGGCCGGACAGCCGACAGATCGACCACCGCGTCGCCGGTGGCGACCCTGCGGACGGATGCGTTCTCCGCCCTGGTGGCGATCAAATCCGCCGGGGTGCAGTCGAAGATGTCGCAGAGCGCGGCCAGCACCGGCAGGGACAGCCGCTCGGGAGTGCCGGTGACCAGGCGGTGGACCTGGGAGAGCGAGAGGTTGATGCCCCGCTCGCCGAGCGGCGGGGCGAGCTCGCTGGTTGTGAACATCCCGGCGGCGGCCATCCGCTCGCGCAACCGCCACTGGTAGCTGACCTGGCGTTTCATCAGGCCCTCCTCGCGGGCTTGAGCGCGGCCTCGACCGTGGCGTCCAGGGCCCGCCGCAGGGTGCGGGTGCGGAAGTCGGAAGACACGCAGGTATAGATGGCCGTGGTGGACGCATGATCGTGGCCGGCCTGCTGCTGCACGAACAGCGCGTCCCAGCCATCCTCGATCAAGTGGGTGACGTAGGACCTTCGCAGCGAGTGGAAATCCAGGACCGGATCTAGG
>CAMLJW010000627.1 GCA_946480485.1 uncultured Streptomyces sp.
AGGAACTTGCCACCGGTGGGGGTGCCGTCCTCGTTGGTGGTTAGCAGCTGCAGCGGGGTGAACTCCGCGCCGGTCTTGCGGTCGATGAGCACCGAGTGCCGCTGGGAGAAGGTGCCGCGGCGGGTGTCTTGGCCGGACAGCCGGATCAGCGTGCCGTCGGCGATCAGCGATCCCAGCGCCAGCAGCTCGCCGAACGCCCAGTCGACCTTCCCGTTGTAGGCCATTTCGCGGCGCCTCTCCAGCACCGGCCGCACGCGCGGATGCACGCTGAAGCCCTCGGGGATGGCCAGGTGCGCATCACCGATGCGGGCCAGCAGCGACTTGTCCACCGCGGTGGACAGGCCCTTAGGCCGAAGTTCCCCCTGGTTTTTTGACGGATTGGGGCGGTGAGCTGGGGTTTTGCGGTCTGGTTTGTGTGGGTTACTGACTACGCCAGGCCGTGGCGGTGGGTGACGCCAAGCAGTTCGAAGGCGCGCCGCTGCAGCGGGGTGGGCGTGGTGATCATGATGAACGGGGGCATGTCGTGGGCGGGCTGGATGTGGTTGGCGCAGATGGTGGCCAGATCGGCGAGCAGGCTGGTGAAGCTGTGTACGGGGTAGTCGTCCTCGGTGCGTTTGCGGGATGCCTTGGCTAGTGCGGGGTTTGAACGTTGGGCCGCTGCGACGGGGTCGGTGCGTTTGGCGGCAGCGGCGGGTTTGTCGTGGTCGCGGAACAGGATTGGGGCCAGGTCCTGTTTCATGTGCCAGCTCATGTAGTAGGACAGCATGCGCAGGAACACGTGCGCGCGGACCCGCTCGGCCAGCCGGTGCCGGATGGGGCGCACGTCCAGCTCGCTGTTGAGGGTGCGGAAGAACCGTTCGACATCTTCGAGTCCTTTGTAGCGGGCCACCACATCGTCGGGGGGCAGGGTGTGTTCGGGCAGGCTGGTGCGCAGCACATAGATGCCATCCAGGGCGGCCTCGGCGGCGATGTCGTCGTGGTTGCGCGTGAATGTGAACGCCTCGTCGGTGATCTGCAGGGTGAAGTGTTTGGCCATCTTGAACTTGTTGATCACCTTGCCGACCCGAAGCGCGATCTTGTCGCGCCCGCGCAGCGGGCGGCGGTCGCGGCGGGTGGCTGCGGCGATTTTGTCCAGCTCGGTGTCGGTGGCGGCCAGCAGCTCGTCGCGTTTGCGGGCCCGTTCGTCGGCCAGTACCGGGTTGCGGCAGCACACCAGCCGCTCGCCGGGATAGTCCGGGGAATCGATCTCGACGAGATTCTGCTCGTCGAACAGCGACAGCTGCAGCGCATCGGCCTCCACCAAGGCCTTGATCTGCGGGGCGCGCAACGCGCTGATCCAGTCCAGGGCGGCCGGGCGCAGCTCGTCGCGGATGCGCGCACTGGTGAGCATGCCCCGATCACCCACCAAACACACCCGGGTCAACCCGAACCGGGTTTTGAGCTTGCTGATCTGGGCGGCCAGGGTCTTGGGGTCGGCGGTGTTGCCCTCGAACACCTCGATGGCCACCGGCACCCCGGCCGTGGTGCACAACAGTCCGTACACGATCTGCAGCCGGCCGCGGACCCCGTCGCGGGCGTGCCCGATCTTCCCCAGCGGGCAGCACCGCCCCTCGAACGCGGCCGAGGACACGTCGTAGAGCACCAGCGTGCCGTTGGCCAAATGCCGGGCGGCCAAGGCGTTTTCGATGGTGTCCTTGCGGTCCAGCGCCCAGTCCATCGCCGCATACAGGTCGTCCTCGTCGCACGCCGAAACCCCGAGCAGCTCACCCAGTGAGCTGGTGGCGGTTTCGGTGCGCAACGCGCGGGCGAACGCCAGCTTGGAGGCTGGGGCGATGACCTGCGCGATCAGCATGGCCAGCACCAGGTTCCGCGTGCGCGACGGGGCCGCGTCGATCAGCTCCTCGATCCCCAGCCGCCGTGCCGTGCCCAGCACCGCAGCGACATGCCCGTGCGGCAGGCTGCGGGTGATTTCAAACGCCTCGGCCAGCTCCACCTGCGCCGGCAGCCCCTTGAGCACCCGGGCCAGCGCATCGACCTTCTCGTCGGGCCAGCGCGACAGGTTGGCCAGGGTGCGGTTTTTCACCTTGCCGCCCTCGCGGTAGCTCTCCCGCAGCAGGATCGCCGGCGGTGACCCACGATTCGGCACCCGCGCTACATACATGCCTACCTATATATCACGTGCATGCGCTTCTCACGGGTAACGACACCAGATTTATCGCTAGCAACACTGATCATACATGTCTACATAGCTGGGCCGCGCGGAGCGCGAAGCACCTGCTCACAACGATACGGACTACTCACGACCCGCCTACAAGGGGGAACTTCGGGTTAGTGACCCGGTGTCCACCTACGTTCCAGATGTGCCCAACGGCAACAACATCACCATCGCAGAGCTGTTGAAGATGCGCAGCGGGCTATATAACTACACGACTGCGCCCGAGTTTGCGGCGACTCTGGACGCCGACCCGACGAAGGTCTGGACACCGCAGGAGGTACTGGCCATCGCGTTCCGGCACCCGCCGGAGTTCCCCCCAGACACGTCCTACGACTACAACAACACCAACTACGCGCTGCTGGGTCTGATAGCCGAGAAGGCCGGCGGGCGCCCATTGGCCCAGCACTTCCAGGACCGAGTGGTCGGCCCGCTCGGGCTGCAGCCCAAAGTCCGTGAGGCACCACGTGGCGCCGGCC
>CAMLJW010000628.1 GCA_946480485.1 uncultured Streptomyces sp.
CTCTGAGCGGCAGGGATGATCATCGCCTAGGCGCACGTCTTCCAGGACCTCGCCGATCGGTGGTCGGGTCGACAGGCTCGCAGGCCGAGGTCACGACGCCGACCTGGACCCTGTGGGGTTCCAGAAGTCGGGCTGAGCTCGTGACCTGCAGTGATCGGCCTTGTCCAGCCGACGGGCATGATCGCCTAACGTGTCGCTTCGCCTGCTCTACCTGATCTTCGACCGGCTCCTGAGCTGGCTGATACTGCTCGGCCGCGCCTCGTCGTCCAAGGACATCGAGCTCCTCGTCCTGCGCCACGAGGTCGCCGTGCTCCGCAGAACCAGGCCGAAGCCGCGGCTGGACTGGGCCGACCGGGCCCTGTTCGCCGCGTTGATCCGCCGCTTACCCACAGCGCCACGTGGTCACCGCCTGATCACCCCGGCCACCGTCCTGAGATGGCACCGCCGCCTGGTCACCAAGAAGTGGACCTACCCCAACCGCTCCGGTCGCCCACCCCTCGACAACACGATCGCCGCGCTGATCGAACGAATGGCCGTAGAGAATCCGACGTGGGGCTGCCAGCGCATCCAGGGCGAGCTGTTCAAGCTCGGCCATCGCGTCGGTGCATCGACGATCCGCAGGATCCTCAAGCTGGGGCGGATACCTCCAGCGCCGCTCCGGTCGACCGACACGTCATGGCGTCGATTCCTGCGGGCGCACGCCTCGGCCATGCTGGCCGTGGACTTCTTCCACGTCGACTGCGCGTTCACCCTGAAGCGGATCTACGTGTTCTTCGCCCTCGAAGTCGACCGCCGCTACGTGCACATCCTCGGGACCACGAGCCATCCGACCGGAGCCTGGACCACCCAGCAGGCCCGAAACCTCCTGATGGATCTTGGCGAGCGCGCCGCCGCATTCCGCTTCCTCGTCCGCGACCGAGCCGGTCAGTTCACCGCCTCGTTCGATGCTGTCATGGCTGACGCCGGGATCGACACCGTGAAGATCCCGCCGCGGTGTCCAAGGGCGAACTGCTTCGCCGAACGATTCGTGCTGACCGCCAGAACCGAACTCACCGACCGGGTCCTGATCTTCGGTGAGCGGCACCTGCGGACCGTCCTTGCCAGCTACAGCGCTCACTACAACAGTCGGCGCCCGCATCGGGCACTGCGGCTGCATCCGCCGCGCCCCGATCATCCTGCCCCAGACCTCGATCTCGAGCGAATCAAGCGCCGACCGATCCTCGGAGGGCTGATCTGTGAGTGTCGTTGCGGTGCTCCCGGGTGGAGGACCTCCAGGCTCGGTGCCGGCGACCGCGGCGTGACTCGGGGCTTGATCTGGCCGCTTCGGCGTGCCCTGTCGTTGACCTGTCCGTTGCAGTTGCCGGCACCGGCCTGGCCCACCAGATGGCCTGATCAGAAGCCTGTCCGCCCGCGGGCGTGACCCGTCACAGATATGCCAGACGGTGACTCCTACCCGGCCGGTGCCGACGTGACCCGCTCCCCGAAAGGAGAAGGCCGATGCCCATGCTGGCAGAAATCATCGACGCCGTCGTCGGTGTCGACACCCACCGCGACACCCACCACGTGGAAATGGCGGCCCCCACCGGCACACCCATCGCCACCTGCTCGGTCAGCAACGACACCAGCGGCTACGCGCAACTACTGGCCTGGATCCACGACCACGCCCCCGGACCCCGGCTCGTCGTATCCATCGAAGGCACCCGCAGCTACGGCATCGGACTCGCTCGCGCAGCTACCGCCGCCGGCCTGCTCGTCCTCGAGTGCGAACAACCCAACCGTAAGGCCCGACGCGGCAAGGGCAAATCCGACCCGATCGACGCCCACCTCGCCGTCCTAACCGCGCTCCGCCTCGACACCACGCGGCTGCCCATTCCCCGCGCCGACGGCGACCGCGAAGCACTGCGCATCCTGCTCGGCGCCCGGCACGCTTCACACCGTGACCAGCACCGCGCAAATCAATCGGCTCCGCGCGCTGCTCCGCGACGGCAACGACACCGACCACCAACTCGCCCGTGCAGCGCTCACCGACGCCACCCTCACCGGCCTCGCCCGCCGCCGCCTCCCCCGCGACGCCAGCCGCGAACACGCCGTCCGCCACGCCGAGGTCCGCCGCCTCGCCCTGGCCATCCACGACGCCAGCCGCGCACTCAAGACCAACCGAGCGCAACTGCAGTCCATCGTGGACGACATCGCCCCCGGCCTCACCGACCGCCGCGGCACCGGGCCCGTCACCGCCGCCCAAGCCATCGTCTCGTTCTCCCACCCCGGCCGATGCCGCAACGACGCCGCGTTCGCCGCCCTCGCCGGCACCTGCCCGCTACCAGCCAGCAGCGGGCGCACCGTGCGACACCGACTCAACCGGGGCGGCGACCGAGCCCTCAACCGCGCCATCCACACCATCGCCACCGTCAGAATGCGCGACTGCCCCACAACCAAGGCCTACATCGCCCGACGCACCGCTGAAGGCAAGACCATCCGCGAGATCAAACGCTGCCTCAAGCGCTACATCGCCCGCGAGCTCTACCGCACCCTCACCGCCACCATGACACCCACCACCAACGCCCCGGTGGCCGCTTGACACACATAGAAGCGTCAACGAGTACGACTTGAGTTTCGCAGTTTGCTGGCTGGTCGCCGCTGTGATGTCAGGGCTGGCGGCTGGGGCCGGCGTAGAGGACGAACGT
>CAMLJW010000629.1 GCA_946480485.1 uncultured Streptomyces sp.
TCCCGTCCAGCAAGCTGTGCGGGGCCTGCGGCACGATCCGGGCGAAGATGCCGCTCGACGTCCGTACGTGGACGTGTGAGTGCCAAGTGGTCCATGACCGGGACGTGAACGCGGCGAAGAACCTTCTGGCCGCCGGGCTGGCGGTGTCTGTCTGTGGAGCCGGTGTAAGACCTCAACGGGAGTCCTCCCGGACGGGGCAGTCGGCGATGAAGCAGAAACCCCCACGGCGCGAGCCGTAGGAATCCCCCTCGTCCACGAGGAAGAGGAAGTCAAGGCCTACCGTACGAGCCCAGGGTGAAAGCCGGATGAGATTCCCGGCCTTTTTCCCTCGAGCATCAGCGGCACCAGCGGCACCAGACGGCACCAGTGGCACCGGCTGTCCCGAACCCCGAGCCATGTACCCGGTGCTCATGCCGGGCCTCTGTAGGGGAAGCCCTCCCCTGCTCCTACGAACACGCGCTCGCCCGTGTCGAGTACGGCATCGCCTCCCGCTCGGTCAGCGAGCTCGACCGCGCCTGACCCTGGCCCGCTCCTGTGGCGCGGACGGCCTGGTGGCGAGGGCTCAGGAGGCGCTGGACGCAGGGCGAGGCCCGCGCTGAGCCTCGTCTTCGCGGACGGGCGGACCGCTACTGCTCCAGCAGCCGGTCCGTCACCGTCGCCGGCGCTTCCACACGTCACGTCGTACGCCTGGTTTCCTGGCCCGTCCGGCGTTTGAGTGGGGCGACTGGTGTCGGTCCACGTCATCCCACGGCCTCACCCCCCGGACTCGTGCTCCTCGGAGAGCACGCGTTGGGCCACCGCGAAGGCGGAGTTGGCGGCGGGGACACCGCAGTACACGGCGGTCTGCAGCAGTACGGCACCGATCTCCTCCGGCGTGAGCCCGTTGCGGCGGGCGGCCCGCACGTGCATGGCCAGCTCGTCGTAGTGGCCGTGGGCGACCAGGGCCGTGAGTGTGACCAGGCTGCGTTCGCGGCGGGACAGCGTCTGATCCGTCCAGATCTCGCCCCACGCGTAACGCGAGATCAAGTCCTGGGACCGAGCGGTGAACGGGGACTGCCGGGCCTGCGCGCGGCCCACGTGCGCATCGCCGAGTACCTGCCTTCGCACCTCCATCCCCCGCTTCGCGCCCCCGTCGAAGTGCGCGCGCAGGGCGGTGAGCACGGCCTCGGCTGTTCGGCGGGCGCAAGGTGCGAGGCACGCGGGATCTCGCGGAGCTTCGGTACGGGGCGTAGTCGCGCGGCGGGTGGTGCTGGACCGGGGCGCCGCCGGCGACGGCCTTGGCGTACGTGTTCTGGAGGTCGTTGACCTCGATGTCGATGTCCGACTGGGTGAGCGTCATGAGGGTTGCGACTCCCTACGGGTCCTGAGAGTTCTCAGCGTTCGAGGACGAGGGCCAGGCCCTGGCCGACGCCGATGCAGAGGGTGGCCACGCCGATGCCGGATCCGCGGCGGGCGAGCTGGTGTGCGACGGTCCCGGCGAGGCGGGCGCCCGAGGCGCCCAGCGGGTGACCGAGGGCGATCGCGCCGCCCTGCGGGTTGAGTACCGCCGGGTCGAACTCGGGCCACTCGGCAACGCAGCCGAGCACCTGCGCGGCGAACGCCTCGTTCAGTTCCAGTGTCGACAGGTCGTCAAACCCCTTGCCCGCCTTGGCGAGTGCGCGACGCACGGCCTCGACGGGGGCGAGCCCGAAGTAGTGCGGGTCGATCGCGGAGACACCGGAGGCACAGACCCGGGCGAGCGGTTCGCGGCCGGTGGCCTTCAGGCCCTCATCGTCGACGAGGAGCAGCGCGGCCGCCCCGTCGTTCAGCGGGGAGGCGTTGCCCGCCGTGACCGTCCCGTTCTCCTCGCGGAAGGACGGCTTCAGCCTGGCCATGGCGGCCAGGGACGCGTCGGCGCGTACGCACTCGTCGGCGCCGAAGGCGACCGGGTCGCCCTTGCGCTGCGGGACCGGCACGGGTGCGATCTCGGCGTCGAAGAGGCCGTCGGCCTGGGCGCGGGCCGCCTTCTGGTGGGAGGCGAGCGCGAACTCGTCCTGCTGCTCCCGGCTGATCTTGTGCTTCTCGGCGATCAGCTCCGCGGACTCGCCGAGCGGGATGGTCCACTGCGGGGCCATCTTCGGGTTGACCATGCGCCAGCCGAGGGTGGTGGAGTACAGCTCGGTGTGTCCGGCGGGGAAGGGCCTGTCGCTCTTCGGGAGGACGTAGGGGGCGCGGGTCATCGACTCGACGCCGCCGGCCAGGGCGACGGAGGCATCCCCGAGCGCGATGGCCCGCGCGGCCTGGATGACGGCTTCGAGGCCGGAGGCGCACAGCCGGTTGACGGTCACGCCGGGCACGGTGGTGGGCAGGCCCGCAAGGAGGGCGGCCATCCGGCCGACGTTGCGGTTCTCCTCGCCCGCGCCGTTCGCGTTGCCGACGTACACGTCCTCGATCCGCGCCGGGTCGAGGTCCGGTGTGCGGGCGAGGAGTTCACGGATGGCGTGCGCGGCCAGATCGTCAGGGCGGACGCCCGCCAGCAAGCCGTTGTACCTGCCGAACGGGGTCCGTACGGCGTCGACGATGTAGACGTCCTTCATGATTGGAACTCCTCAGCGATTCGGACCTTCGCGGCGGTCTTTGCCACGATCTCCTCGGCCGTGACACCCGGCGCGGACTCCACCAGCAGCAGGCCCTCGT
>CAMLJW010000630.1 GCA_946480485.1 uncultured Streptomyces sp.
TACTGACAGCCGCGTAAGCCATCAGGTGTTGCGAGGACCCCAAGAATCCGCCCAGGCGCCGGGGGCATGGCCATGTCCGCGTCGCCCATACAAGGTTGCCCACCCGGTCCGACGAAGTCCGACCGTCCCTGCGCGAGCGCGCGCCCGGCGCCACTTGAGCGCCCCGGAGCGCCACGCGAGCCCACGCGAGCGCCACCGGGTAGCCCGAGAGCCTTTCCGTTTCAGTCGATGACCGTGTAGCCCGCCTCCCGCAGCGCCTCGCCCACCTCGGCGCAGTGCGCCGGCCCCTTCATCTCCAGGTGCAGCTCGACCTCCACCTCCGTGAGCCCGAGCCGCGGGTCGGTCCGTACGTGGCTCACGTCAAGGACGTTGGCGTCCGCCACCCACAACACCCCGAGAAGCGTGGCGAGGGCGCCGGGGCGGTCCGTCAGGCGCAGCCGGACCTGGAGGTAGCGGCCGCCCGCGGCCATACCGTGCCGCAGGATGCGCTGCAGCAGCAGCGGGTCCACATTGCCGCCGGACAGCACCGCCACGACCGGCCCCTCGAACTCCTCCGGCCTGCTCAGCAGAGCCGCGACCGGACTCGCGCCGGCCGGCTCGACGACCAGCTTGGCCCGCTCCAGGCACAACAGCAGCGCACTCGACAGATCGTTCTCGGAAACCGTGCGGACCTCGTCCACCAGCTCTCGCACGAGCCGGAACGGTACGTCGCCGGGCCGTCCCACCTTGATGCCGTCGGCCATCGTCGCCGGGTTCTCGACCGACACCGGGCGCCCGGCCGCCAGTGAGGGCGGATACGCCGCCGCGCCCGCCGCCTGCACCCCGACGATCCGTACGTCCGGCCGCAGCGACTTCACGGCGATCGCGATGCCCGCGGCGAGACCGCCGCCGCCGATCCCGACCACGATCGTGCGCACCTCGGGGCACTGCTCCAGGATCTCCAGGCCGACCGTGCCCTGGCCCGCGATGATGTCGGGGTGGTCGAAGGGGTGGATGAACACGGCGCCCGTCTCAGCCGCGTACTCCTGCGCCGCGGCCAGCGTCTCGTCCACCACCGTGCCGAGCAGGCGCACGTCGGCGCCGTAGTGCCGCGTCGCGGCGACCTTCGGCAGCGCGGCGCCAGTCGGCATGAACACCGTGGAGCGCACGCCGAGCAGCGAGGAGGCCAGGGCGACGCCCTGCGCGTGGTTGCCGGCGCTCGCCGCGACGACACCCGCGGCACGCTCCTCGGGAAGCAGCCCCTCTATCCGCACGTACGCGCCGCGCAGCTTGAACGAACCCGTCCGCTGCAGGTTCTCGCACTTGAAGTGCACCGGCGCGCCCACCAGCCGGGACAGGTGCCTGCTGCCCTCCATGGCGGTCACCCGCGCCACACCCGTGAGCATCTTCTGGGCGCCACGCACGTCGTCGAGGGTCACCGTCGGCAAGGAGTCGGCCGTGCTGTAGCTCATGGCCAACAGTCTCGCAGCTCACCCGGCGCCCCACGCAGCGGCGAGGTCCGGGACCGGTTTCAAGCAGGGCCGGTACGACCCGCCTTCCGTCCGCGTACTCTGTCCCCCAACCCAGCCCCACGCATGAATAGAGCCCCCGGCCATGCCCACAACACCCGAAATGTCGATGGACATGACGACCGTCGGTGACACCGGTCTTCTCGAATCGCTCCAGCACGAGGTGGCGTTGTTCGCCCGCCGTGCAGAACAGACCCGGCTCGGCGGGGTCGGGCAGGTCCGCAACTCCATGGATCGCGCCGCGTATCTGCTGCTCAACCGCCTCGACAAGGAGGGCCCGATGGGCGTCAAGGCGCTCGCCGCGAGCATGGGCATCGACTCGTCGACGGTTACCCGTCAGGTCGCCCCGCTCGTCGACACCGGGCTCGTCAAGCGCACCTCGCACCCGGAGGACGGACGCGCGGTGGTGCTCCAGCTGTCGCCACGCGGGCTCTCCCGCCTGGAGGAGGTCCGCTCCTCCAGGCGCCGGCTGATGGCCGAGCTGACCCAGGACTGGGCCCCGGAGGAACAGGAGGCGTTCTGCACGCTCCTCACGCGCTTCAACGTCGCACTCTCCGCCCGGATGACGTCGCCGTCCCTGGAGGAGCCGACGCCGTCCTGAGCGCCGCCCATCGAGTCGTGCCACCATGCCGACCGCCAAGCACCGCGCCCGCCGGCCGCCGCCGTACACCGCGCCTCGCCGCCATCCGTCGCCGCCGTACACCGCGCCCGCGCCGCCGTCCGTGACCGCCGGGCAGCGCGTCAGCGTCGATGGCCCGGCCGTGGGTGGAACCGCCGTCGGAGACGACTCCACCGCTCACCGGCTGGTAGGCCTCACCGAAAACCCCAGAACCCCAGAACCTCAGGACCCGAGAACCCGAGAACCCGAGAGCCCGCCGCGCTCAGCCCAGGGCCTGGGTGAGGTCCTGGAGCAGGTCGTCGACGTTTTCGATGCCTACGGAGAGGCGTACGAGATCGGCCGGCACCTCGAGAGCCGAGCCGGCCGCGGACGCGTGGGTCATGCGCCCCGGGTGCTCGATCAGCGACTCGACGCCGCCCAGGGACTCCCCCAGGGTGAACACCCTTGCGCGGTTGCAGACCTCGACGGCAGCCTCCTCGCCGCCTTCGACCTGGAAGGAGACCATGCCGCCGAACGCCTTCATCTGCTTGACGG
>CAMLJW010000631.1 GCA_946480485.1 uncultured Streptomyces sp.
CTGCGGCTTGGGCTGCTCGTCGCCGTACAGGTCGTCCCACCACGCGTCTTCGGCTGCGGGCTTGTATCCGTTGGGTGGCGGTCCGGGGGGCATGGCGGGCGGTTCAGTGGCGGGCCCGTCGACCAGCTCGCGGATGTGCGCCTGGATGCGGAGCTCCTCGGCGTCGGGCTTCGTGTCGCTCATCACGCCCCCCGGAGGTAGCGGTTGACGGTTTCCGGCTTGGCGTTGGCGTCGGCGACCTGGCGGACGTAGCGCAGGACCGCGTCCGGATCGGTGATCCCGGAATCCGCAGCGGTCCGGACCGCGTCCTTCAAGGTCATCGGCCCAGTGATGGACGGCAGCGGATTCGGGTCCGGATCGTCTGCGGACTGTCCGGACTGGTCCGGATCGGCGTCCGGATCGATCCGGAGAGCCTGCTCCTCGGCGGCCACCAGGCTCCTGGCGCGGGTCAGCTCGCGGTTGATCGCGACCATGGCCAGTTCTCCGCCGGCATGGGCGCGCTGCTTGTCGACCCACTGCTGTGTCTTGTCGTCGAGGGGCTTCGCGTGGTGGCGCAGAACGACGGTCCACAGGGTTTTGACGATGCCGGAGACGACGGCGCCGATGATGCCGATGACGAGCCATCCGGCGAGCCAGCCGTGCGCGCCGACGGCGACCATGGCGATGGCGAGCGCGCCGTGGCCGATGTTGCGGGGCAGGCGTGCGCGCTCGGGGTCGTAGCGGGAGAGCCATTCGACGGCCATGCAGAGGATCCAGGCGAGGTCGAAGGCGATCGCTGCGGCGTATGCGGCGGGGGCGATGGTGACGCGGGCGAGGAGGTCACCGATGGAGGCGGTGGACCAGACGACGGTGACGGTGACGAGTACGCCTGCTGCGGTGGTGACTGCGGTGAGGACGGTGCGGTCCCAGTCGCGGGGTGGGACCGGTAGGTCGATGGTGTAGCGGTCGAGGACCATTTCGGTCTTGCCGTTGACGGTGTGGGGTACGAGGCGTGTGCGCTGGACGGGGCGCGTCTTCATCGGGTCTTCCAGGCGTAGGCGGCGAACAGGGCGCTGACGAGGAGGGGTAGGGGCTGGTTGGTGAGGAGGGCGACGGCCGCGCACGCGGTGAAGCCGTAGCGTGCCAAGGGCGTTTGGAAGTGGCGGCGCATCGGTTCCTCCGGGAGCGAGGCCGCGCCCCCGGCCGGGGGATTTACCGGGGGCGCGGCGGTCTTGGTGGGGTTAGGCGGTGCCGCGGCAGATCGCGAAGGCGAGGGCGGCGAACGAGGCGACGATGCCGAGGGCGTACAGGAAGCGCTCCATGGCGGTTCTCCTTATGGGGTTAGCGGGTGGCGCGGTACCAGCCGCCGCGTCGGTCTTGTTGGCGGTCGGCGTCTTCCCAGGCTTGGCCTTGGCGGGCGGCTTGGCGGGCGCCGCTGGTTTTGTGGCGGCGGAAGCGGCTGGCGTCTCCGGTGATGCTGGTTCCGGCGGCGGGGTAGGTGCGGGTGCTTTGTGCGCGGCGGAAGAGGCCCATCAGGCGTGTCCCCGTCCGCCGCAGGTGGTGCAGGGGCGGAAGATGGTGGTGTGGCCGCCGTTGGGCTTTGGGGTGGTTTCGGGGTGGCCGCCTTGGCCGCCGCAGGTGGTGCAGACCGGGGGTTTGTACACGGTCATTCACCGTCCTGGGGCTTGATGGGGTCGTTGTCTTTTTGGCCGCACCAGTCGCAGTAGGTGGTCACTGGGTCACCGCCGGGCGGAGTGCGCGTTCGAGGCGGGCGAGTGCGGCTTGCGCGGCCGGGGGCAGCGGGGCGGTACGCGGGTCGTGCGTGGGGGTGGGCTGTTGCGGTTGCTGGCCGATACGCTCTTGCACGGCTGTCTCTCCTGTTCATGGCAGGTGGATAGCTGGCCCCGGCCGGAGCTCTGACCTTCCGACCGGGGCACTTCTGTTGGAGCACGAGACCGAGATGCGCGGCCTCGCCCGACCAAGCTAAACCCGGGGTTGATGTGAGCGCAACCCCGGGTTTAGGGTCGTGTTGGCCGCACCGCAGGAGGGAGCGCGGGAGTGGCAGAGCAGCCCGAGGAGGTGACACGCCTGGTGGAAGCCATCAAGGCGTTCAAGGCCATCGAGGACGACGAGGCGTGCGCCATCGCCGTATCGAAGGCGCTCGCGCTCTGGACCGATCAGCAGCCGGAGTTGCGGAAGCTGCGTCAGGAGCGCGTCCAGGCATTGAAGGCGAAGGGCAAGACCTGGGAGGAGATCGGCAAGCTGCTGGGCGGGATCAGTGCGGCTCGCGCGCAGCAGATCGCGGCCGGGGTGTCGGGGGCGCAGCGACGAAAGGCCGCTGAGGCAGCGAAGAAAGAGGCGGAGGAGTAGCGGTGGATGATCTGGTGCAGTGGATCGGCGAGCAGCTCGACGCCGATGAGAAGGTGGTGCGCGACGAACTCTGCGTCAACTGCGGGAACCCGATCGTGCCACTGCGAAGCCCCCTGGGGATCACCGGATATTCGCATGGAGGCGGACGCGTCAGTGAGGACGGCGAGTGGGAGCGGAGCTGGGAAGGCCGCCGCTGCCAGGGGTCAATCACAGGCGCCGAGGCCGTCCAGAATCCGGCGCGTGTGCTGCGCGAGATCGACAGCAAGCGGCGACTACTGGACGACCTCCTCGCCGAGAAGC
>CAMLJW010000632.1 GCA_946480485.1 uncultured Streptomyces sp.
TGGCGACGAACAGTGACACTCCGCGCAGCTCGGCAGCCAGGTCGACCGGGTTGTGAGCCTTCCAGTTGTCGGCCTGCAGGGTTGGGTCGCCGAAGATGCATGGGTCGTCGGCGGGCAGGATGACCCGCACCCGTGTCGGCGAAGGCGTCCGCGATCGGTTCGAAGCCGCTGTCCACGCGGCCTTCCACTCAGGGACTGTCTGGAGTTTCCCGTCGTCCGCCCGGAGGGCGGGCGACGCCAAACGGACAGGCCCTAATACCGCTGTCATGTCACGCACTGCCTCGTGTGGCGTTGTCCCGGATCTGGGTGACAACCTGAGGCCAGAGCGGACGGGGAATCTCATGGCCCATCCCGTGGTAAATGATCAGCTTCGAATCCGGGATCAGCTCGTGCATGGCCTTGGACGCACCGGAATCGATCACCTGGTCGCCGTCGCCGTGCAGGATCGTCGTGGGCACAGTGATGCGGTGCAGGTGAGGCGTACGGTCGGGGGAGTTGTCGAGCGCCTCCACCTGCCGCACGATGCCGTCGTGGTCGTAGTCCCGGTCGTACATCTGGCCGCCGAGTTCGCGCAGCCAGGCGATGTCCTGGGGGTATCCGGGTGAGGCGCACACTGCTAGGTCGTCGAGGTAAAGCCCGATCGCCTCGTCACGATCGCGGGCCTGGGGACGGTGTGTCCGCTCGTCGACCAGGTCGAGTCCGGCGATGCAGTCCGTGCTGGGCGCCGTGTAGATCAGAGCGAGGCTCAGCACCCGCGTGGGGTGGTCCAGGGTCAACTGCTGGGCGACCATGCCGCCCATCGACTGGCCCACGATGTGCGCCGCAGGAATGTCGAGCGCGGTGAGAAGGCCCGCGGTGTCGTTCGCCATGTCGGCCAGGGTGTAGCCGCCCTGCGGGAACTTCTGCGAGAGGCCGACGTCCCGGTTGTCGAAGCGCAGGACGTGGAAGCCCGCGTCGGCGAGTTGCTTGCACAGACCGGCGTGCCATCCGAGCATGTGGGCGCCGAGGCCCTGGATCAGCAGCAGCGGGGGGCGGCCGGGATCGCCGAAGGTGTCATAGCAGAGCGACACCCCTGCGGGCGTGGTGATCAGGGTCATGAAAGGCTCCGTTCGGCTATCGCGACTATCGGATCGAGCGGATGCACATGGCCAGCACACCGGCGACCAGGGCGCACGCGCCGCTGACTAGGAACAGCGAGCCGTAGCCGCCGAGTCCGATGAGCGAGCCGGCGATGGCGGGGGCCGCGAGTTGGGGCAGGCCGGTGGCGACGTTGAGGATCGCGAAGTCCCGCCCTTCGCTCTTTTTGTCCGGCAGGACCAGCGACATGACGGCGAGGTCGACCGCGAAGTACGTGCCCAGTGAAGCGCCCGACACCGCGGAGTACGCGAGCATCGCGCCCCAGCTGTGGCTGACGATCGGTATGACCTGGGACAGTCCCAGACCGATGGCGCTGATCGCGACGAACAGCTTGCGCCGGTCAAGCTTGTCGGCGAGCCAGCCGCAGAGCGTGGCGACGCCGATCCAGGTGCCGAATGACACCGTCGAGAGGGTGCTTACCGCGACGGCGACATTGCCGCCGGGGACGTTCTCGGCCCCGATGTAGTCCTGCACGGCGAAGAAGAGGTAACCGGCGACCGTGAAGTAGGCCAGGAACAGGCCGAACCGGCTGGCGAAGGCCAGGGCGAAGTCACGGCGGCCGAACGCGCGGAAAAACGTCCGGATAGCTGCGACCGCACTGCCCCGGTCCTTCGATCTTGCCGTGACCAGGTCGAGCGAGGACGGTTCGCGCGCACCGGCCACGAGGGCGAGCGTCGTGACGAGCAGCACCAGCGCGAGAGCCGTGTACGCCCAGACCTGGCTGATTCGGCTGGCCAGGTTGACGCCGAAGAGAATGCCCACCGGAGTGCCGAGACCGATGACCGCGGAGGCGATACCACGGCGGCTCACGGGCACGCGGTCGGGCAGGATCGCCGAGATCGCCCCTTGATAGAAGTTCGTGGTGAACCACAAGCCCGTGAGCATGATCGCGAGGACGACGAGTCCGGAGCTCAGGCCCACGGCGATCGTCAGAACAGCGGAGACGCCGGCCATCAGAACCAGCCAGGGGGCGCGTCGTCCGAAACGGGACCGCGTTCGGTCCGACAGTGCTCCTCCGGTGGGAAGGGCGAGCATCGAGGCCACTGCGGCCAGCGTCGTCAGCAGCGCCAGAACACTGACCTTGGAGTCGGGTGCGAGTCGGGCCACCTGCGCGGGAAGCAGGATCATCCCGATCCCGTTGAACAGGGCGTACATCGCGGTGGTCGCCGGGAACACGACAGCGAGCAGGCGGGGCAGGCGCACCGGATCGGCGGGGGAGGGGACGAGGCCAGGCTTTGTGTCGGTGCTGCCGGGGATCGTGTCGTCCATGACAGATCTCTTCTCGTGTGGATCCACCCCGTCGGCGCGCCTGAAGAGCGGTGATCGGTGGGGTGGGCGGCTCGGGCGAAACGGGTGTGGGGGGCCGTCCCCCTATAGGCCATTGAGGCGACCGACGCGGTGATCTACTACGTATTAGTCACCTGATCGCCGTACCGTAGCCTGTGTCTGAAGCTGTGGCAAGAGTTCGGGAGAGGCATTGCCGAGGGTCACCAGCAA
>CAMLJW010000633.1 GCA_946480485.1 uncultured Streptomyces sp.
TGCGGATGCCGCGGTCGTCTTCGATTTCGCGGGTGCGGGTGACGGGGTCGCAGTCCGGGTCGCCGCAGTGGTGAGGCTTGCTGTCGGCCGGGGGCTCGGACTGCGGAGCGGTTGACGCGGCGGGCGGGAGGCCTCGCCAGCCGCCGCGAAGGAAGAAGGTGGCGTAGCGGACGGGCTGCCTGGTGGTGGCCTTGGTGTCGCGGGCGAAGGCGACCATGGCGGGGACACCAGCGCGTTGGACGATGGCGGCGATCTCCAGCCAGTCCTTGGGCTGCATGCTCCAGCTGATGGTGATCCCGGCTTGGGTCATGGCTTGGACGAGGGGCTGGCAGATCTGGAACGCGTCGGGCTCTTGGGCCTGCTGGCTTGCCTGCGTTGTTTGGGTATGGGGAGGTGCCCCGGTTTTCGGGGCGCTAGCGTCAAAAACCGGGGCGCTACGGTTTTCTTGTGCCCCGGTTTTCGGGGCGCTACGAGGCACCTCTTCGTTGTGTACCGCCCCGGTTTTCGGGGCGCTAGCGTCAGCTTGTGCCCCAGAATCCGGGGCGCTAGTTGTGGCCGCACGGACGTAGCCGACCGCCTTCGGCAGCCTGTAGAGAGTCGGACGCCGCCCAGTCCCCTCGGACACCACTTCCAGCTCCCGAAGGTCGACAGCCTTCTTGAGGGCCGCCTCCGCAGTCCCCTTGGATGTGGTGTTCAAGGCGTTCATGAGTTCCCTCTGGCCGATCCGCACCTCGCACGCCGAGGTACGCACCTGGTCCGCCACGTAGAGCAGGGCGAGCCGGGTGTTTCCCTTGGACCGAGAGCCGGTCCACACCCAGTGCATGGCGTCGAGCGTCACGTTCTCTCTTCTCGTTCGTGCTGGTCAGGGCATGACAGTGAAACCCCCAGTTCAGGGAGGCTTGATCAACGCCTGGCCTGTCTCGGATTCTACCTCAGGGTGTACAGTCACCCGCAATACATCAGCAACACAAGTGGAGGCGTAGGGGTGTGTAGCGCCTGACTGGTCAGCTACGCTGTCGACATGACGACGAAGGGCACCCCTGGCCGCATGGTCCGCATCGATGACGAGATGTGGGCGGCGTACGGGCAACTGTGCGAGGCGGAGGGAACCTCCCGCGCCGATGACATCCGTCGTCACGTCCACTCGCGCGTGAACGCCTGGCGCCGCAAGCAGCAGCGCGACATCGCCGCCGCCCGCAACATCGCCGAGTCCTGACACCGTCCCCTCCTTCCTGTCTTCCTGTCGGGCCCCGCACCGTGCTGGTGCGGGCCTTCGTGCTGTGGTCAGCTGGCCGGGCGTGGCTGCCCGCCGAGGTCGAAGGCCCCCTGTAGTCCGTCCGGTACAGCTGCGCCCTGCGCCATTGCGATGCGGCGCAAGGCGGTCGCGTGGTGAGCCGCTACCGACTCGCACCCGGCGAACCGACGGCCCTCGTAGACGCACGCCACGCCCGTCGTCCCGGAACCGGCGAACGGGTCGACGACGAGCCCGCTACGGGGGGCGATCCGAACCAGGGAGCGGACGACGTCCACCGGCTTCTGCGTGATGTGTTGGCGCCCCTCGTTGGCGCGTGGCGCGCGGGCGAGGTAGTAGCCGGGCAGGCAGTCGCCTTGGATGGGCATGGGTCCGTTGCTGCCCCAGGCGACGAATTCGGAGTTCTGTGTGAACCGGCCGAGTTGGGGTCGCGAGTCGGGCTTGATCCATGGGACGAGGCCGCGCCACACCCATCCGCCGGACTGGATCACGTCGGTTGCGGTGGGCAGTTGTCGCCAGTCGCAGAACATGACCAGTACGCTGCCGGGCTTGGTGACGCGGAGCGCTTCGGTGAGCCAGAGCGCCATCCAGTAGCCCCAGCCGCGCTGGTCGCGGTTGTCGCCGGAGAAGTCCGCGTACTCGGAGTTCGCTTTGTCGCCCGTGTACTTGACCTTCGTGGAGGCTCCTGCGCGGTCGCTTCGGAGCATGCCGCCGCTGCTGTATGGCGGGTCGGTGACCACGGCGTCGACGGATGCGGTATCGAGGGTGCGTAGCCATGCCAGGGCGTCGCCGAGATGCATGGTGTTGGTGGCCATCAGGTCTCCTCGGTGATGGGTCCGTGTTCGGCGACGAGGACCCGCCACCGCACGTACGGCGCGCCGCCGCGGCTCCACCGGGTGCGGTGCTCGCCGCGGGTCCACAGCTGGCCGGCGCGGTCGCGTACGCGCTGGACGTCGGCGGGTGCTTGGAAGCTGCCGGGGCCGTTGGGGCGCCAGGTGCGGGCGGTCATCGGACGCGCTCCCACGAGACGAGGCCGCACTCGACGTAGCCGGATGCCCGGCTCTCCCCGGTCGGCTCGTCGGTGTCCTCGTCCCGGATCCCGAGGTAGTTCGTCCAGAACGAGACGCGGGCGCGGGCTGCGCCGATGCCGCCGTACGGGCCCTCGTACTCGGTGACCGTGCTGCCGTCGCGGAGCTGCTTGGTGATGACGGCGCGGTAGACGGTGGCGTCGGCGGCCATGCCGATCGAGCGGGCCATCAGCTGGCCGCCCGGAAGCTCGTGGAGCGGAGGCCGCCGCGGTTGCGGAGCCGTACGCCGGCCTCCAACAGGAGGGTGCGGGCGGTGCCGTACGACCGGTCGATCT
>CAMLJW010000634.1 GCA_946480485.1 uncultured Streptomyces sp.
GTCATCGGTACCCCTGGCCACCGCTCCCTAACGGCACCTTTACGTCAGCTGACCGGGCCCACCGCGGTTCACGCCCACTGCACCTCGTAACGGTGCGTGGCCTGCCGGAGGAAGCTGTCCACCGCTTCGACGGGTAGCGGAGCGGGCAGCTTCTTCCTTCCGGCGCGTGGCCACCACCGGGACGCGGCACCGGACGGCGGGGACCCCTCGCGCAGACGCAGGTATTCGTCTCGTTCACCGATCCACGCTGACCGCCTCTTACGGCCTTCCTGATGCGGGGCTCCACGTCCTTACACCTGACTCCCGCGGATCGTCGGCGAACCCTTACACCACCTTCGCCGGAGGTCCGCGTGTCGCCTCGATGAGGGCCGGCCGGCCCCGGGTCAGGCGCGGAGGGTGACGCCAAAACGGGTCTTCATCCGGCGCAGTTCCCACAACGAGACGGCGGTCACCGACAGCGGCCCGCCCAGCGTGGAGCAGAACTGGACAACGGGCGGGCCCCCCGGCATGCCGTCGCCGATCAGGCTGAAGGCCACGAACACCCACACCAGCGTCAAGGTGAGGACGGGCGGCAGCATCGGGTGGACCTGGGCGCTGTTGAAGGCACTGCGGGCCGAGTACAGCGACGCCATGAAGAAGAAGGGAAAGCCCCACACGATCACGATCAGCGAGGCGACGGCCAATACGTACTCCCACCAGCTCTTCCCGTCGTCGGCGTCGACGGTCAGGGCCGTAGGGACGAGGATTGCGCCCATCACGACCAACGTCAGCACGTACCAGCCGACCGCCTTGAGCGGAGCGCGCAGCCGGGAGCGCAGATGCGGCCGCAGGTGCGGGGGCGCGTAGTAGATGAATCCGATGATGACCAGGGGCGCGGCGATGATCAGCACGAACGGAGCGACGATGAGTTGGGCGGCACCGCCCTTCGCCGCGTCCTCCCAGCGGTTCGGGTCCACGTTGTAGGCGAGGATCAGCGCGATGGTGGCGGCGGCACCGAGAACCGTGCGGGCCACCTGGACGCGGTCCACGGTGCGGTCCTCGATCCGGCCGTCGCCCTCATGCGCGAAGAGCCTGGTGGCAACGCGGTGCGCGGAGCGCAGGATCGCGCCGATGAGCCCGAAGGGAGAGCCGAACGACAGGCAGCCTCGGCGGCGCCGGGCGGCGGGCCTCGTGGGCTGGGGGCCGTAGGAATACGGAGGCTGGTTCGGGTACGGGCCCGGATTCGGTGGTGGCGGACCGTACGGGCCGCCCTGAGGTGGTCCGTAGGGAGCGCCCCAGCCGCCCTGGCCTCCCGGTCCGTTGCCGCCAGGCTGACCCGGGCCGCCTCCCGGGCCCCATCCCCCCGTAGCCATGCCGCTCCCCGTTCACTGTCGGCCGGTTGCTGTGTGTGTCCTGTGGTGCCACGGCGCAGTGTAGTGGCACATCGGGTGACAGAGGCCGTGCTCGTTTGCCGGTCGCGCCGTTTTGCCCGTCGCGCCAGATAGGTGCAACTCCTGTTCCAGACACGCCCACTGACGAGCCGAGAGCCGCTCGACCGAACCGGCCTCTGGAGCCCAGCGCCTGCACTCCGCCCTCCCGCCACTGCCTGCGCCATCTGCGCACCGTCGGCACGGTGACGCGGAACTCCTCGGCGATTGCTTCGACGCTCTCCCCGTGCTCGAACCACTCGGCCGCCCGCACCCTCAGCCGTTCGCGCCGCTCCTGCTCTTCGAGGGTGTATCCACCGCGCTGTGCCTACCGCATGGTCGTGTCGTACCGCAGGGATCATGAAGCGTCACGACCCCGCGATGTCTACGAGTTCAAGCTGAGTAATGAGCTCGCGCGGAGCGGTGTTGGGCGCCTATCCGCGCGAGTTCGAAGCCGATCAAGTACACCGCGAGTGTCAAGGGTTCTCAGTGCGTGCGACCGATCCGCGGTCTGGTCGAAGGCAAGGAGGCGAATTGGAGCTGTTCGAGGCCGACGTGCTGGTTGGCCGACCAGGCTTTCGGTGGCGGACTCGGCGTCCGCGGGCCGGCAGACACACAGCAGCACCATGTGCCTGGAACCGGCGAGTTGGCGGACAGTCGCCGGGCCCGATCCCGTGGTTGGCTTCCGTGGCCAGCGAGATCGGCGCGACGGCGTTCATCGTGGGCCCTTCAACTTCCCGTTTAGCCCATGGTCTTGGCGCCGTCCAGGGACTCGCGAATGATGTCGGCGTGCCCGGCGTGTTGCGCGGTCTCGGCGATGACGTGCAGCAGCACCTGACGGGCCGACCAGCGTACGCCTGACTCGAACCACGGCGCCTTCGGCAGCGGCTGGGTCGCGTCCAGGTCGGGCAGGGCGGTGATCAGCTCGTCGGTCCGGTGGGCCACCGCCGCGTACTCAGCCAGCACGCCAGCCAGCGTCTCGCCGGGCAGCAGCCGGAACTCGTCATCCCGCTCGGCGAAGTCAGCCTCGGCCATGGCGGTGAAGTCGGGCATGGCCGACGGGCCGTCCTGCATGAAGTCCACCCAGATCCGCTCCATCGCGGAGACGTGCTTGACCAGGCCGCCCAGGCACAGTTCGCTGACGGTGGTTTGCAGCCCGGCCTGCTCGTCGGTGAGGTCGCGGGTGGTGAAGCGCAGGAAGTGCCGGTG
>CAMLJW010000635.1 GCA_946480485.1 uncultured Streptomyces sp.
TGCGGCACCTACAACAAGCGCCAGGTCCTCGAGGTCTGAGCGGCTGGTGAGAGGCTTCATGTCTGACGCCAAGGCGGATTCGAACGCCAAGAAAAAGGCGGACAACACAGCCTCGTCCCACACGCTTCTGGAAGGGCGGCTCGGGTACAAGCTTGAGTCCGCCCTTCTGGTACGTGCACTGACCCACCGTTCGTACGCGTACGAGAACGGCGGTCTGCCGACCAACGAGCGCCTGGAGTTCCTCGGGGACTCCGTCCTCGGCCTAGTGGTCACGGACACGCTGTACCGCATCCACCCCGACCTGCCCGAAGGGCAGCTGGCCAAGCTACGGGCCGCGGTGGTCAACTCGCGTGCGCTGGCGGAAGTGGGCCGCGGGCTCGAACTCGGCTCCTTCATCCGGCTCGGCCGGGGTGAAGAGGGCACGGGCGGCCGGGACAAGGCGTCCATCCTTGCCGACACCCTCGAAGCGGTGATCGGCGCGGTCTATCTCGACCAGGGTCTCGACTCGGCGGGCGAGCTCGTTCACCGCCTCTTCGACCCGCTGATCGAGAAGTCCTCGAACCTGGGCGCGGGCCTGGACTGGAAAACCAGTCTCCAGGAGCTCACGGCGACCGAGGGGCTCGGCGTGCCCGAGTACCTGGTCACCGAGACCGGCCCGGATCACGAGAAGACCTTTACTGCTGCCGCCCGCGTCGGAGGCGTCTCGTACGGCACTGGCACCGGCCGCAGCAAGAAGGAGGCGGAGCAGCAGGCGGCGGAATCCGCCTGGCGTGAGATCCGCTCCGCCGCGGACGAACGCATCGCGACGGCCCGCTCCCAGGCCGCCGCCGAGGCGACCGAGGTTGCGGAGGTCGCCGAGGAAGCTGATGCCTGCGGGGTTGGTGAGGTTGCAGAGGCGGAGAGGGCCATCGAGGCCTGCTCGGCCACCACCTCGGACACCACGCCGGCCTGACGTCACCGTCCTCGTCCCCCGGCCGGACCTTCGGTCCGCCGGGGGTTTTCGTTGCCGCGGAGCCTTGCTCCGGCGGTTTCCGTTCCCGGGGAACCGGGCCCATCGGCGCTCCACCCGACGCGATACGCTGCCGACATCCGTCGTCACCTCCGTGCGCCCGAGGAGCCCCGTGCCCGAACTTCCTGAGGCCGAGGTCGTACGGCGCGGACTGGAACGCTGGGTCAGCGGGCGGATCGTCGCCGACGTACAGGTGCTGCACCCGCGCGCTGTACGACGTCACATCGCGGGCGGCGAGGACTTCGAAGCCCGGCTCAAGGGGCACCGGATCGGGCTCGCCCAGCGCCGCGGCAAGTACCTCTGGCTGCCGCTCGCCGACTCCCCGAGCGCCGTCCTCGCGCACCTCGGCATGAGTGGCCAGCTCCTCGTCCAGGTGGAGGGCGCGCCCGCCGAGAAGCACCTGCGCATCCGCGTCCGCTTCGCCGACACCCTGAACACCGAACTCCGCTTCGTTGACCAACGCACCTTCGGCGGACTCTCGTTGCACGCCACCACGCCCGACGGACTGCCCGATGTCATCGCGCACATCGCCCGCGATCCGCTGGACCCGCTGTTCGACGACGCGGCCTTCCACGAGGTGCTGCGGCGCAGGCGTACGACCATCAAACGCGCCCTGCTCGACCAGTCGTTGATCAGCGGCGTCGGCAACATCTACGCGGACGAGGCACTGTGGCGCGCGCGCCTGCACTACGAGCGCCCGACCACCGGTTTCACGCGCCCGCGCACCGCCGAACTCCTCGGCCACGTACGGGACGTGCTGTACGAGGCCCTCACCGCGGGCGGCACCAGTTTCGACAGCCTGTACGTCAACGTGAACGGTGAGTCGGGCTACTTCGACCGGTCCCTCGACGCGTACGGGCGGGAGGGCGAGCCGTGCCGGCGCTGCGGCACGGTGATCCGGCGCCGGCCCTGGATGAACCGGTCCAGTTACTTCTGCCCACGCTGTCAGCGGCCACCGCGCGTCGCGTCGTAGCGCTTGCGTGCGGCCAGGACGTCGTCCATGCGCCCCTCCACGAGGTGGACCAGGGCCAGCAGTCGCTCGCGACCTCGCGGCCCAGCGGCGTCAGTCCGTAGTCCACGCGCGGCGGATTCGTGGGCTGTGCCTCGTGGGCTGTGCCTCCCGGTGCACCAGACCGTCCCGATCCAGGGCGTGCAGCGTCTGGGACAGTATCTTCTCGCTCACGCCGTCGATACGCCCGGTTGTGCTTCGCAGGTCGCCCGATCGTGAAGATCAAGTGGGTGCGATCGGTCGCCACTGGACAATCGGCGCCGCGCGATCCGCAGTTCCTGACGTGACCTGCGAAAGACCGGCCCAAGCGTCGCCCGCTTGTAGGGGTCGCTCGCGCCGTAGGGGCCGGGGCTTCCTGCTGAGAAGGGGGCGGTCGCCTAGTCACCCTCGTCAGCCGTTGAGCAGCCGCCCGCGTATGGTCCGTATCTTTGCGTGACCTCCATGGCGCGGCCTGTGGCGGCGCGGCCGGCGGCGGAGCACGGGTGACGTCCCGTCTTCGGGTGTTCCTCCTCCATGCGGTCAACGTTCCTCACTCGAACGAGTGAAGGGCGTCGGGTCGGGACGGTACCGCATGCTGCAAGGTGGAAGCG
>CAMLJW010000636.1 GCA_946480485.1 uncultured Streptomyces sp.
GTGACCACTCCGGACCGCATCGCTGCAGCTCACGAGCGGTCCTAAACAGTCACCGTCTTATGGGCGCCCTTCTTCGTGTCGAAGTTCTTCTTCGTCTCGTCGTAGCCGCCCTGGGCCTTGTCGAAGTCGTCGAACTCGATGGCCAGTTCGAGCGCCATGTCGGCGCTGCCGGTGGTGTAGTCGGAGAGGTTCTCGTCGTGGGCGTCGAGGTGGTCGGTGAAGACGTCCTCGATCTTCCCCAGGATCTTTGCCTCGATCTTTTCGGTGACGACCGAGGTGATCTCGCTGATCGCGTAGTCGATGGCCTCGTGCAGGGCGATGCGGCAGGCAGCGATGGCGGCGGCGCTGAGCAGGCCGCTGAGTCCAGCGGTGAAGAACATGCCGATGACGCCGGCCGTTGCGGTGCCTGCGGCGATGCCGAGCTCGGTGATGCACGCGATCTTGCAACCTTCGATGAAACCAGCGCACTCGTCCAGGGCGTCACCGAGCTCGTCCAGCGCCTTGGCGAAGGTGGTCAGGTCCTTGGAGGTGAGCTTGCCCCAGCGTCGGTCGATGGCCTTGACGGTCGCACCCTTGCTCTTGCCGCCGACGATGTGGGAGCAGGCTTTGTTGCCCTCCGTGATGACGTCGCGGATGCCCTCAGCAAGGTTGCGGTAGTCCCTGGCGCTGTCGCGGACCTCGTCCTCGTCGATGTTCGGCCAGTTGACGCCCACCAGGTCCAGGACCTCGACCAGGTCATCGGGCAGCTTCTTCCCCACGCCACACTTCCCCCCTCGGCAGTCAACTCCTTACCTTTCTCAGATACATGAGTGACCGTCAACCAAAGGTACGGCCGGGGGTCGGGTGAGATCAGCCACGTCAGTTGGGGCGCAGGCACAGCACACGGTCGTCGAGACCGATGAGTAGGTATTCCTCCGCGGTGAGCGCGAGGGCATTCACCGGAGGGCCCGGTCGGAAAAGGCGCGTCGGTGCGCCGTCGAGGCGGTGCAGCTCGATCAGGCCGTCCGCCCAGCCGATGGCCAGAACCAGACCGGAAGGGGTGCGGGCGGCGCTCAACGCGGAGACAGGGCAGCGGCGTTGAGTCACCGGGGTTTGCTGCGGATTAGCGACCGGCGCCCAGGCCCGGACCGTTCCGTCCGCGCCACCGCTGTAGAGGAGTGCCACAGTCGCACCGTCCTCGCCTAGGGGGATCTCGAGCGCGGACAGGGCGGTGACGCGACCGGTGTGCAGCTGCGCAACGCGCTGCCTGTCTTTCTTCGGGCCCACGGGGAAAACGCGCACGGCACCGGTGGCATCCCCGATCGACGCGATGCTCGTGGTCGCGGCGATGGCCGTGCCAGGGGAGCGGTCGAGCTGCGCAATGAGCGCCTGGGTGAGCCGCTCGGATGGGGTGGGACCGTCATCGAGCAGGGCGGCGATGCCCGTGACGCGGGGTACGGTCGGCAACCTCCTTGTGTGCAGGCGTCCTTGGGTGTCCAGGGCGAGCACCGTCGCGTCGTCTAGGACGGTGATCGCAGTCGGCTGCGCGACGGGCTGAGCCAGGCGCCCGGCCGGAGCGCCATCCGCGGTGCTGATGGTCTTGAGTACGCCCTGGTGGTCTGCCATGAGGCCCTGACACGGAGCGAGCCCCGGGCCCTGGGCAAGTGCGAGGACCGGCCCAGGCCAGGGCGGGGTGACATCCCCGCGTACCCGGCTCCACTGCACCTGCCAGCCGGCGGTAGTTGCGAGGCTCCTCAATTCGGCCCCAAGACGGGGGTCCGCGCCGTCCCCCAGAGCGGCCAGCAGCACCAGCGCCCGCTCGGCGGGCTCCTGGTCGCGGCACAGTGACTGCCCTGCGCGCAGCCATGCCGCACGCAGCCCGCCATGCTCGTCCGCGCTGTTCTCGAAGGCGGCGGTGACCTGCCACGGATCGGCGGCACACAGCGCGGCTGTGTCGTCCAACGCGAGGGCGGCAACGGCTTGTTGCCCGGTGGTGTGAGCAGGATGGTCGGCGGCGTCCTGCGTTGCCTTCCATGCCTGATAGCGGGCTTCGTCAGTCCACTGTGGCTCGTCCAGATCCATCACGGCCCCCCCGGATGCGGCGAGCGGCCGGTGGACTGTGCTGTGAGTGCGGGCTTCGACGACGACCCGGACGTGCCCGATATCAGACAGCGCGAGCGCCAGTTCGGCGAGTGCCTGGGAGTCGCTACTGGCGTGCAGGTCGGGCAGGACGATGGTGACCGGACGTGGGTCGGCGCCGAGTTCGGCTAGCAGTTCGTCCGCCGCGCGGGCGACGAGGCCGAGCTGGTCGGCCAGCATCCACACGGTGCCCCGCATGCTCTGGCCTTCCAGCGGTACGAAGGCGTGCACGGTGCGCTCCGGGACGGTGCCCGGACGGGTTCCGTGGCCCACCAGCCAGGCCAGCAGCGTCGACTTCCCGCACCCCTCACTGCCCGCTATCAGGCACAAGCCCGGCGCGGATACATCAGCCAGCCACCCGAGCAGCGCCGCTGCAGCGGGTTCCCGCCCCGCAGCAGGGCGGACCCATGCGGTGTCGCTCACCGGCGGCCCGCCTGCGCCGCATACTTGATCAGCTCCTTGAGCCCGGTCTCGCGGGAG
>CAMLJW010000637.1 GCA_946480485.1 uncultured Streptomyces sp.
CGCCCGCCGCGCCCGCCGCGCCGCCGTGGGGGGCGCTCGGACGGCGCTCGGACAGATCTCGGACAGATCTCGGACTTGCTCTCAGAGAGATCTATGACTGCTCTCGTTCGTGACCTGTGTGCCGGACAATGGCTCTGTGGTGGAGATGACGCGCGAGGAGTTCGAGGAACTGGTCGCCGAGGCCCTGGACCGGATCCCGCCGGAGCTGACGAGGCTGATGGACAACGTGGCGGTGTTCGTCGAGGACGAACCACCGAGCGACGATCCTGAGCTGCTCGGGCTGTACGAGGGGACTCCGTTGACGGATCGCGGGGAGTGGTACGCCGGTGTACTGCCGGACCGGATCACGATCTATCGAGGGCCGACGATGCGGATGTGTGAGACGCGGGAGGGCATCGTCGCCGAGACGGAGGTGACGGTGGTGCACGAGATCGCACACCACTTCGGAATCGACGACGCGCGACTGCACGCGCTCGGATACGGCTGAGCCTCCGCTGTTACGGCTGAAGCCCGGCCCCCACACGCGGCACCGGCTCCCGCCGCCCTGCGCCCCCGCCCCGACTGGGCCTACCGTTTGGACCTGACCGTGCTCCACCCATCATCGACCGTCGGGATCGAGGGTCGGGCTCGACCCGCCTGGGTCCGAACCGTCCGGGCCTGACCTGGCCCTATCGGCTCGGTTTGCCTTGAGGGGGGAGGGTGCGTATGGTGGCAGATCGTTTGATCCCATTTGCCCGGCGCCACCACAGAGTGCGCCGCGTGGCGCGTACTCTCCCTTGCCGTGGCTGACCGCATTGAGGCGGTCGAATTGCGAAAACACGGAGTTGACGGGCGCGTGCCGACGAGACTCCGGAAGGTTTCGCATTCGCATGTCCATTTCCAGTACTGACCACGTCGTTGTGCTCGAGGACGGGACCGCAGACATCGGCGGGCAGGCCGTCGAGCCCCAGGCTCCCGAGGCCGTCGAGGCTCCCGAAGCCCCCGAGGTCACCTTCGGCGGCCTGGGGCTGCCCGAGGCAGTCGTGCGCAAGCTCGCGCAGAACGGCGTGACGGTCCCCTTCCCGATCCAGGCCGCGACCATCCCGGACGCCCTGGCCGGCAAGGACATCCTCGGTCGCGGCCGTACGGGCTCCGGCAAGACGCTCTCCTTCGGTCTGCCGCTGCTCGCGACGCTGTCCGGCGGCCACACCGACAAGAAGAAGCCCCGCGGCGTCATCCTCACCCCCACCCGTGAGCTCGCGATGCAGGTCGCGGATGCGCTGCAGCCGTACGGCGACGTGCTCGGTCTGAAGATGAAGGTCGTCTGCGGCGGTACGTCGATGGGCAACCAGATCTACGCCCTCGAGCGCGGCGTCGACATCCTGGTCGCCACGCCCGGCCGCCTCCGCGACATCATCAACCGCGGCGCCTGCTCCCTCGAGAACGTCCAGGTCGCCGTGCTCGACGAGGCCGACCAGATGTCCGACCTGGGCTTCCTGCCCGAGGTCACCGAACTGCTCGACCAGGTCCCGGCGGGTGGCCAGCGGATGTTGTTCTCCGCGACGATGGAGAACGAGATCGCGACCCTGGTCAAGCGCTACCTCACCGACCCGGTCTCGCACGAGGTCGACGCCGCCCAGGGCGCGGTGACGACCATGTCGCACCACATCCTCATCGTGAAGCCCAAGGACAAGGCGCCGGTCACCGCCGCGATCGCCTCCCGCAAGGGCCGCACGATCATCTTCGTACGTACGCAGCTGGGTGCCGACCGCATCGCCGAGCAGCTGCGGGACGCGGGTGTGCGGGCCGACGCGCTGCACGGCGGTATGACGCAGGGCGCGCGGACGCGGACGCTGGCCGACTTCAAGGACGGGTACGTCAACGCGCTCGTCGCCACCGACGTCGCCGCCCGCGGCATCCACGTCGACGGCATCGACCTGGTCCTGAACGTCGACCCGGCCGGTGACCACAAGGACTACCTGCACCGTTCCGGCCGTACGGCCCGCGCGGGCCGCTCCGGCACGGTGGTGTCGCTGTCGCTGCCGCACCAGCGGCGCCAGATCTTCCGCCTCATGGAGGACGCGGGCGTCGACGCCTCGCGCCACATCATCCAGGGCGGTGCCGCCTTCGACCCGGAGGTCGCGGAGATCACCGGCGCCCGGTCGATGACCGAGGTGCAGGCCGAGTCGGCGGGCAACGCCGCGCAGCAGGCCGAGCGCGAGGTCTCGCACCTCACCAAGCAGCTGGAGCGCGCGCAGCGGCGTGCCACCGAGCTGCGCGACGAGGCCGACCGGCTGATCGCCCGCGCCGCGCGCGAGCGGGGCGACGACCCCGAGGCCGCGCTGGTCGAGGCCGCCGCCGTCGTGGAGGCGGCCGCCGAGGCTGAGACCGCCGCCGCCTTCGTGCCGGAGCAGGCGGGCCCACAGGACGCCGCCACCGCGCCGGCGCGCGAGGAGCGTCCGTCCTACGAGCCGCGTCAGCGCCGTGACGAGCGCGGTAACTACGATCGCCGGGATCGGCGTGACGGCGGCGACCGAGGCGGCCGTTCCTACGAGCGTCCAGGCGACCGCCGCGACGGCGAGCGTGGCGGATTCCGTCGCGATGACCGCCGGGATGGC
>CAMLJW010000638.1 GCA_946480485.1 uncultured Streptomyces sp.
GGTCCTCGCCGAGAACGGCTTCGACGACGGCCCCGTGTTCCGCCGGATCACCCGGCACGGTCACCTCCAGGACGGCGCCATGTCCGGCGCGGCGATCAACGAGCGGGTGAAGGTGCTCGCCGAGCGGGCCGGAGTCGAGAGCGCCGAGCGGTACACCGCCCACGGGCTTCGCGCCGGCGGTCCGACCGAAGCGGCTCGCCGCGGCGTGCCGGTCGCCCACATCGCCGAGCACGGGCGCTGGTCGAAGAGTTCGCCCGTAGTGCACGAGTACGTACGCGCCGCAGACGGCTGGCGGGACAACCCCATGCGCGGCATCGGTCTCTGACCGCACGCAAACGGCCCGGCCGGGACCTTCCCCGAGCCGGGCCGCTGTCTCTACATGCCGGGACTGTCCAAGTGCTTCCAGTCGATCCGCACCGTCTCCGGGCGGAAGTACGACTTCGACTCACCGTCCTTGCCTGGCTGGAAACCCGCCGGACGCCCCCGCGGTGCGGGCAGGAGCGTGACCGTCATCAGCGCGTCCACGATCGCTCGCTGCTTGTCGAGGTGATAGCCGGGCCACTCTTCGACGACCTTCTTCGTGCCGAGCGGCAGGCTCGCCAATACCGACTGCTGCGCCTGGGCCTCCATCTGCGCCTCGACCGTCTCCAGCCGCTTCCGCGTCAGCGCGGTGCCGTCGAGCATCTGCTGACGGGTGATGAGGTCGGAGGCGTAGTCGGCCGCCAGGCCATCCAGCTTGGCGCGTAGCGCGTTCGCGGTCGCCGCCAGGTCCTCGCGCTTCTCGGCCAGCCGCGGTGGCGGTAGGAGGACGGCGCGCGCGTCCGGTCGGGAGAGCCGTACGAGGATCAGGTTCGTGATGTGCTCATCCAGCGGACCAGCCACGCGGGTGATGTGCTTGCCCGTGCGGCACCGATACGCCGGCAGACGCGCGCCCTGAGTCCCCTTGCCCGCTGTCGAGCAGCGCACGGTTTCCGTGCAGCCCGGAGTGCCGCACCGGTACAGGCCGGAGCCGAGCCACACGCGCCCGTTCGTGGTCGTCGTACGGCGCTCCGGCCGCTCCAGGACGGCCTTGCAGGCGCGCCACCGGTCCTCCGGCACCAGGGCAGGCCACGCGGCCGTGCCTACGATCTCCCCCTTGTGCTCGATGAGCCCGGCGTTGCGGGGGCGCAGCAGCAGCTTGCGCAGCTCGGCAGGCTGCCATTCCCTCGACTCCGGCTCGCCGCGGCTGCCGTCGGGCTGCTTGTACCGGCGCGGCACCGTACGAACGCCCTGAAGGGCCAGGACGCGGCAGACGGACCGCAGGCTGTCCCCGGCGATGATGGCGTCCGTGGCGGCCCGTACATGCCGCGCCTCGTCCTCCCGGACGGTAACGCCGTCGGCCTCGTAGCCGAACGGGCGCGGACCACCGCGGTACTCCCCCTTGGCGAGGTTGTCCGCCTTCGCGTCCCGCACCCGCTCGCTGATCTGCTCGGCCTCGTGCTGCGCGTCCACGGCGGCGCGGAGGGCGTCGCGCCGGCAGTCTGCGGTGGAGAGGTCGTAGAGACCCTGCTTCAGGGTCGCGACCGTTAGGCCCTTCTCCGTGATGAGCTTGAAGAACTCAAGGCCGTCGTCAAGGCGCCGGTAAAGGCGGGTGGGGGCGAGGCTGTAGACGCCGTCTGCGTGGCCTGCCCGGAGGAACGCGAGCATCTTCTGATAGTCCGGCCGCGGCTTGCCGCTGTAGGCGCTTCGGTCGTCGTCGGTGAAGACGGCTACGACCTCGTCGCCGTTCTTGTCGGCGAGGGCGCGGCACTGGCGCTCTTGCCGGTCGACACCGTTCTGACGGCCTTCTCTGTCGTCGGAGATCCGGCAGTAGATGGCCATGCGCCGGCCGTTGCGGGTGGAGTCGGTCATGGGCTGAGGGTAGAGCGTAAAAGCGTCCTTGCGCCACCCTTGACAGGGCAATGTGTGAGCTGAGACTCTATTAACCAGAGCGGCCCCCAGTGGTGTTGGAGCACCAGCTGAGGGCCTGACCGGATCAACCTGCCAACACAGGAGTCCAGCTGATGAAGAAGTCTGCCATCCGCCGCGAGCACCGCGCCACGCGCCGTGCACTTCGCGCCACCCTCCGCCGTCGTACGGCCGCCACCCGCGCCACCCAGCGCGCCGTTCGCGCCGTCGCCACCGGCACCCCCCAGCCCGTCCGCACGCGCCTCGTCGCGGCCGGCCTGGACGACGCCACCGCCCGCCGCTTCGCCCCCGCGTTCTCCCGCGGCCTCGTCGCCGACGACACCCGCGAGACCCGCATCAAGCTCAAGGCCCGCGTCCGTAAGACCGTCCAGGTCAAGCTGTTCTCGGCCCGTACGTTCGCCGCCCGCCTGGCCACCTACCGGCCGAAGAACCCGGTCGTCGCCGCCCGCTTCGAGTTGCTGGCGGGGGTGGCTGCGTGATGAAGCTCCTCCCCAACCCGTACGGCCTCATGGCCACCCGGCACGACACCACCGAGGACGCCGACGACAACGCGGCATACCTCCCCGCCCTCACCCACGAGTGCGCGCAGGCCGGCCTCGACCTCCAACTCACCGACGACCCCGCCGTGGACCTGCCCGAGTTCAAG
>CAMLJW010000639.1 GCA_946480485.1 uncultured Streptomyces sp.
CCCGGCGCCCCCGGGGGCCGGGAGGCCGGCTGGGCCCCGCGCGCCCTCGCGCGGGGACCAGCCGGACTTCCCCCGCCCTCTTGGGCGGGGGCAAGTGCATACGACGGGCCGTAGGACCGTCGTATGCGACAACTTGCTCCGCCAGGAGCCGTGTTGGGGTCACGCTGCGGTCCGGACGTGGTGGCCGCCGGGTCGTTGGCGGTCACCGGCCCGTCTCCGCGTCCTGCTGGCGGATGTCGCGGACGATGTCCTCGATCCAGTCCATGGCCAGGACCGGGTGGTGCAGAGTCCAGGGGCGGCTGTGTCGGCGTCGTTGCACGGTCCAGGTGCTGTCGGGACCGGATTCGGCACGGTGGAGGTGGCCACGCTGGTGCAGGACGGTCAGCCAGGAGTCCACCTCGGCCGGCTTGGCGGGGTTCGTACGCATGGCAGTGCTCTCCGGTTCCTTCAGGAGATCGTGGGGCGCGTGTCCAGGGGCGGGTGACCGGCCGAGGTGTCCGGCTCGGTCACCCGCCCCATGGGGTGTGCGGTCAGTTCCGGGAGGTGGTGACCGACTTTCCGTGCTGCTGGCGGAGCTGGACCATCAGGGCGGTCAGCGTGTCGCTGGACAGCGGGATCTGCTGACCGCGGATCGCCTGGGCGACCACCTTGCGGGTCAGTTTGTCCTCGGCCCTGACCGCTGACCGGGCGATCTCCAGCAGCTCCTCGGTGTCCGGGTCAGGTCGCCGGTTACCGGTTGTCCGGGTGTCCCGGTCAGTGACCCGTGGCGGAGTGACCGGCCGGTCAGTGACCGGCGGGAGGTTGTCCGGCGTACCGGTGACCGGCTCGGTGCCGGCCTGTCGGTCACTGACCGTCAGGGCGGTGTCCGGCTGTCCGCCCAGGTCAGCGGCCTTGAACCCCCGGTCATGGGTACCGGTGTCCGGGCTGGTGCTGTCCGCCGGGGCACTGTCCCCGGTCAGTGTCCGAGCGTCCGGGGTCTGCTTGTCCAGGGACAGGCGGCGCCGGTCGGTCAGGGCGGTGACCGGCTGTCCGGCGCTGACCTGACCGGGCTGCGCCTGCTGCTGACCACCGGCCCGGTCAGTCCGAGTGACCGCGATGCGCTCGGGCTGACCGAGGTGACCGGCCCGACCGAGGTCGTCGCGGTCAGGCCGGTCACTGTCCTTGACCGATCCCCGGGCGATGAGGATGTACAGGTGGACCGCTCCGGCCAGGGCGAGCGGGGCGATGGTGGACAGCACGGCGACCACCGTGTCGCCGAGCCGCAGCCCGGTGGCCGAGGCGGTCTCGTCGTTGAGCCTGACCGCGTGCAGCGCGTTGGCCCAGATGCTGGCGGCGGTGGCCGTGCCGAAGAGTGTCCAGACGTAGAGCCGGGCTCGCAGCGGTGCGTCGCGCAGGACCAGCAGAGCGCGGATGCCGTAGGCGATGAACCCGTCGATCACCAAGGGGAAGAGGTAGGTCAGCAGGCCCCGGACGTGGATGGCGACGGCCATCTGCTGCAGGGCGTCGTACGACAGGGCGCAGCCCGCACCGCCGAGGGCAATGACGACCGCGCGGTCCCACCCGGTGACATGCGCCGTACTCGGCGCGCTCGCGATGCTCACGCCGCCGTCCCGAAGTCGTCGCGGCCCAAGCGCTCGCCGTCGGTCTCGCGGGGCGGGGCGGTCTTCGCGGTCTGCTCCAGGTCTCGGTTGCGCAGGGCTCGGCGGGTCTCGCGGTAGAGCTTCTGGGCGTGCTCCTCGCTGATCTTCAGGAGCCAGGCCAGGCGCTGTTCGGTGAGGCCGTGGCGGAAGGCCGCGCGGACGACCACGCGGCGCTCGGCCTTGGTGAGGTGGACGTCGCGCCCGGCGACGGTGGCGTTGACCCGGCTGTAGTCGAGGCGGCTGGCGAGATTCTCGTGCAGCGGTTCACGCTCCTCCTCGGTCATCCCGCCCCGGATGCCGTGGGTGTCGCCGCCTTCCAGGGCGGCGTCCAGGCAGGTACGGCGGACCGGGCACTGGCCGCACAGCGACTTGGCGGCGGTGATCTTGGTGGTCTCGTCGGGCTCGGGGAAGAAGATTTCGGGGTCCACCGGGTTGTACTCGGTGCTCTGGCAGACGGCCTGGTCCTGCCAGGTGTGGTCGCCGAGCGACCGGTGGTGGGCAGGGCTGATCGTCGTGGTGGTCATGCGAGGTGCTCCGATCGCTCTCCGCGCGCAGGGGCGTCGGCGGAGGGGTGCGCTGGGTCGGGAGGTGCGTGGGGCGGCGCGCTGGGGGCGCGGCCCGGCGTGGCGGCCTGCGGTGGATCAGGCGGCGGGACGGTGGCGTCTGCGGTCGACCGGCTCGAACTCGACCCGGGTGGTCATCTGCGCGAGTCGGGAGGTGACGCGGTCGCCGAGGTAGGCCCGGAGGTCCTTGATCGCCAGGTTGGTGGTGATCAGCGTCGGGAGCATGTGGTTGTACCGGCGGTTGATCAGCCGGTACGTCACTTCCTCGACCCACTCGGACGCCTTGGCCGCACCGAGGTCGTCGATGATCAGCAGCGGGCACCGGCTGACGGCCGCCAGCTCCCGCTCGCTGTCGACACCCGGTCGGGGGCGCAGGTCG
>CAMLJW010000640.1 GCA_946480485.1 uncultured Streptomyces sp.
CGCAAGAGCGGGCGGAAGGTTCGCCGGCTCGACCTGACCATCGCGACCGAGGACCACAACACCCCGACGCTCGACATCGACAAGCCCATCGCCGACCCGGTCTCGCGTGCCCAGCTGGAGACGCTGCGCAAGAACTGCGCGGACTTCGGCGTACGCCTGCACCCGCTCGGCGACATCGAGCAGGGCGTCGTCCACGTCGTGGGACCGCAGCTGGGCCTGACGCAGCCCGGTATGACCGTGGTCTGCGGCGACTCCCACACCTCCACGCACGGTGCCTTCGGCGCGCTGGCGTTCGGTATCGGCACCTCGCAGGTCGAGCATGTGCTGGCCACCCAGACGCTGCCGCTGGCCCGCCCGAAGACCATGGCGATCACTGTCGAGGGCGACCTGGCGGAAGGCGTCACGGCGAAGGACCTGATCCTCGCGATCATCGCGAGGATCGGCACCGGCGGCGGCCAGGGCTACATCCTGGAATACCGCGGCCCAGCCATCGAGAAGCTGTCGATGGAAGCCCGGATGACCATCTGCAACATGTCGATCGAGGCCGGCGCCCGCGCGGGCATGATCGCGCCGGACGAGACGACCTTCGCGTACATCAAGGGCCGTGCCCACGCCCCGCAGGGCGAGGACTGGGACGCCGCCGTCGCGTACTGGAAGACCCTGAGGACGGACGAGGACGCGGTCTTCGACGCCGAGGTCGTCATCGACGGCGCCGCCCTCTCGCCGTTCGTCACCTGGGGCACCAACCCCGGTCAGGGCGCGCCGCTTTCGGCGTCCGTCCCCGATCCGGCTTCGTACGAGGACCCTTCGGAGCGCCTGGCTGCCGAAAAGGCCCTGGAATACATGGGGTTGACCGCCGGGCAGCCGCTGCGGGAGATCAAGGTGGACACCGTCTTCGTAGGCTCGTGCACCAACGGCCGCATTGAGGACCTGCGTGCCGCCGCCGCGCTCGTCGAGGGCCGCAAAGTCGCCGACGGCGTAAGGATGCTGGTCGTTCCCGGCTCCGCGCGCGTGGGACTGCAGGCCGTCGAGGAGGGCCTGGACCTCGTCTTCAAGGAGGCCGGAGCCGAATGGAGGCACGCGGGCTGCTCGATGTGTCTGGGCATGAACCCGGACCAGCTGGCCCCGGGTGAGCGCTCCGCGTCCACCTCGAACCGCAACTTTGAAGGCAGGCAGGGCAAGGGCGGCCGTACGCACCTGGTCTCGCCGCAGGTCGCCGCCGCCACCGCCGTGCTCGGCCACCTGGCCTCGCCGGCCGATCTGTCCGACGCGCCTGCCGCCCGTACGCCCGCTGGAGTCTGAGAGCCATGGCCATGGAAGCATTCATCACGCACACCGGACGGGCCGTCCCGCTGCGCCGCAGCAACGTCGACACCGATCAGATCATCCCTGCTCACTGGCTGAAGAAGGTCACGAGGGACGGCTTCGAGGGCGGGCTCTTCGAGGCCTGGCGCAAGGACGAGTCCTTCATCCTCAACCGGCCCGAGCGGCAGGGCGCGACGGTCCTCGTCGCGGGTCCCGACTTCGGTACCGGCTCCTCGCGCGAGCACGCCGTGTGGGCGCTGCAGAACTACGGCTTCAAGGCCGTCATCTCGTCCCGTTTCGCGGACATCTTCCGCGGCAACTCACTCAAGAACGGTCTGCTCACGGTGGTTCTGGAGCAGAAGATCGTGAACGCGCTCTGGGAGCTCACGGAGAGGGACGAGCAGGCTGAGGTCACTGTTGACCTTGAGGCACGTGAGGTGCGAGCGAAGGGCATCACCGCCTCCTTCGAGCTGGACGAGAACTCCCGTTGGCGGCTGCTGAACGGCCTCGACGACATCAGCATCACCCTGCAGAACGAGCCGGACATCGCCGCGTACGAGTCCAAGCGGCCCGCCTTCAAGCCGCGGACCCTTCAAGGCTGAACAGCCCGAAGAGCGCAAGGCTGTTTCCAGCCATCGCGACAGGCCTCAGTACCCCCAATCGTGGACGGTTGGGGGTACTTCTGTGCGTACTCCCGGACGTCTTGTCTCGCCCAGCGGTTGGCTTCAACTTGCCTTGTTTCAGGGGAGGTTGACTGGGAAGCCGAGCCCTGGCACGGCCTTGTGCGGAGGCGTGCGGGACGCGCCTGGGAGGCGGCAGTTACCCCCCTGCGCAGGCGACAACTCGCCCCAGATGGCACAATCTGTGCATGGAACACGACGGCCAACTCGAGCTCTATGCGGCGGTCGCGTCCCAACTCAAGGAAGCGCATGCAAGCGTGCGCGCACTGCAAGTCCCGGAGGGCGTGCGAATGGCGCTGACCCGGAAGCTGCTGGTCATTACGGCCGTGGCCAAGCATGATCTCGCCGATGCGACAAGGCGTCTGGAGCGGTTCACCGCGGACCTCGACGAGGGGCGATTCCCTGAAGAGGATCTCTGAGGAACTCCGCGACAGTCCTAGTTCGTTGCGGCACAAGGGTGATTAGCCCGTTTCGTGTTTGATTTGCGGTATATATCTGCCTAACGTGCGAAAAAGCTTGAACGCATTCGTTCTGGCAATGTCTCCGAAGGGGAAGACGTGAACAAGGCGCAGCTCGTAGAAGCGATTGCCGACAAG
>CAMLJW010000641.1 GCA_946480485.1 uncultured Streptomyces sp.
CCACCCGTACCCGGACCACCCGGGCACCAACCATTCGGGCACCAACCATTCGGGCACCGACCAGACCTGCATGGCCTGCCGGCTCGTTGCCGGGACCGACCCTCTGCCGGGCGGGACGATCCACCGCACCGGCCAGTGGGTCGTCGAGCACTGCGTCGGCCCTCTGGGCCTCGGCACGCTGGTCGTCAAGCCGCTCCGGCACGTCCTTCACGTGGCCGATCTGACGCCGGACGAATCCGCCGGACTGGGTCCGCTGCTGCGGCGGGTCAGCGCAGCCGTCACCGCGGTGATGCGGCCCCAGCAGGTCTATGTCTGCCTGTGGTCCCACGCGGGCGCCGTCCCGGGCCACATCCACTTCGTGGTGCAGCCCGCACTGAAGGACGACATCGAGCGGTACGGGGTCCACGGGCCCGCGCTGCAGACGGCCATGTTCGACGCGGGGTTCGTACCGGACGTGGAAGCCGTGGCCGAGGTGTGCGAGCGGATGCGGGCGGAACTGGATTGTCGGTGCGACGTGGGAGGCTGGGCGGGCCGACAGGAAGGGATACGAGCACCGTGAACCATGCGCAATTGACCGCCGTGGGCCGGGCCCTGCGGGTGCTCGGTGAGCACGGCGAAGCCTTGGGGACCGACACCCCCGACGCCAAGCTGCACGAGGTCAAGGCCGATCTGAAGCGAGCCCTGGAGCTGCTGGAGAACACCGTGTCGACCGCGGCGCCCACCACACGCTGCGCGGAGCACCCCAACGGCCCGGTCGACAAGGACGCCACGGACCTGTGCCTTCTGTGCGAGACCCGCCGCCGCGCCGCGCGCCGCTCCGAGGTGAACGGCGCCTTCCCTCAAGGCCGTTCGAGCGGACCGGACGAGCACACCGGCCGCGCACAGTCCCGCTACGGCGTACGCGCCGACCGGCCGCAACCCCAGCAGCGGTGGCTGCCGGAGATGTGGACCGGTCAGGCGTGGCACCTGTGCGGGACCCCGCGCCGCGACAGACAGGAAGCGGAGCAGTACCTCGCGGCCCGGCGCCGAGCTCCCCGGCCCGCCATGGCCTACCGCCTGGTGCACGAGTTCACCGACTACGAGGTGCTGCGCATCTGGGGCGAGCCACTGCGAACCGACATCGAGCCGATGGGGAACCTGTAGCTCGCGGCGGGGCTGCGCCCGGTTGACCCGAGAGTCCACTCGAAAGGCAGCCGCACAGCCTCAACTCCCCTGTGCTCCGGGGCGGTCCTGTTCCTCGTGCCCCCCGACGGACTCGCACATGCGTTGTACGGCGCTCCGCCGGCCGCCGCCGTGTGCGCCGGCGCGGTCCGGTCACACACGGCGTGCCGGAGGACTGGGCGCACCGGCCACCCAACGCCTAGCGTGGGCCTCGACCCACGGAACAGGAATACACGGAGGCCGAGACCATGAATGACGCCGCCCACGACATCGCGACCGTCACCGCGCCCAGCGCCACCGGCGAGCGCGCCGACCTGCTGGCGGCGCTGGCCCAACACCGGCACTTCCTGCGCTTCACCACCCGCGACCTCACCGACGAGCAGGCCGGGCAGCGGACCACCGTCAGCGGACTGTGTCTGGGAGGACTGATCAAACACGTCACGTCGGTGGAACGGAACTGGGTGGACTTCATCCAAAACGGCCCGTCGGCGATGGGCGACTTCACCGCCATGACCGAGGCCGACTGGGCCCGGCGGGCCGACGAGTTCCGGATGCTGCCCGGCGAGACGTTGGCCGGTGTGCTGGCTGACCACGCCGAGGTGGGCCGCGGGACGGAGGAGTTGGTCGCTGCCCTGCCCGATCTGGACGCCGGTCAGCCGCTACCCAAGGCCCCTTGGTTCGAACCCGGGGCTCGGTGGTCGGCACGCAGGGTGCTGCTGCACATCATCGCGGAGACCGCCCAGCACGCCGGCCACGCCGACATCATCCGCGAGTCCCTGGACGGCGCCAAGAGCATGGGCTGAACGGGGACGGGGTCGGGCACGCCCGAGGGCGGTACCCCTGGAAGCAGGGGTACCGCCCTCGGTCTCGTACAGCGATGAGCCGCCGATCCGCAACCGGATCAGAAGTCCATGTCACCGCCCGGCATACCGCCACCGGCGGGCGCGGCGGACTTCTCCGGCTTGTCGGCGATGACGGCCTCGGTGGTGAGGAACAGCGCGGCGATGGACGCGGCGTTCTGCAGGGCAGAGCGGGTGACCTTCGCCGGGTCGATGATGCCTTCGGCGATCATGTCGACGTACTCACCGGTCGCGGCGTTCAGACCGTGGCCGACCTTGAGGTTGCGCACCTTCTCCACGACGACGCCACCCTCGAGACCACCGTTGACGGCGATCTGCTTGAGCGGGGCCTCCAGGGCGAGCTTCACGGCGTTGGCGCCGGTCGCCTCGTCACCCTCGAGCTCCAGCTTCTCGAAGACCTGGGAGGCTTGGAGCAGGGCCACGCCACCACCGGCGACGATACCCTCCTCGACGGCCGCCTTGGCGTTGCGGACGGCGTCCTCGATGCGGTGCTTGCGCTCCTTGAGCTCGACCTCGGTGGCGGCACCGGCCTTGATGACGGCCACGCCGCCGGCCAGCT
>CAMLJW010000642.1 GCA_946480485.1 uncultured Streptomyces sp.
GGTACGGTCACCTTAGGAAAGTACTGGTACTGGCCCGTGCCGGAGAAGATGAGACACTGGCCATTCACGCGGACACTCTTGGCCTGGCCGCCCACTCCGTTGTCGATGGCGACACAGGCACGACCGGAACCTGTACCGACCGAGCAGGTTGCTTCCTGAGCATCTACGTCCGCCGCGTTCGCGGCTGCGGCGACGCCGAGGAGCCCGGCGACGCCTGCCATCGCGGCGCCGATGATGATCCTCTTGGATCGTGTGGATCGGTGGGCAGACATCTTTGAGTGTTCCTTCCATGGGATCATTGGTGCGCTACCCGGGTGTGTTGCCCGGCGCCCGTTCCGCGAACTTTCCCAGACGCCGTCCAGGATCACCAGAGTCAAATGTCCCGCCGCTCGGGAGTGTCATGAACCTGGTGTGATATTCCCCGAAGGGATCATTACGTGATCACGATCATGCGGCTGCTTTCGGCGTATGCCCGTACCTACGCGAAAACCCCGTTCTCAGCGAAAGCACTGATGGCGGATTCTTTGGTTACCGGTCTTCCGTTCAGCGACCGTTGCCGTTCCGGCGTTCACGTTCACTGGGGCGCCGCCCGCCGTGCGTCCTGCCGGGCGTGTGCTCACGGAAGCCGGATGCGGGCCAACACCGGCAGGTGGTCACTGGGGTACGCGCCGTTGCCGTCCTTGAAGGTGCTCATCCCCGCGGCGGAGACCGTCGCCGCCGGCTTGGTGAGGATGTGGTCGATACGAAAGCCGGGCGTCGGGTCCTTGTCGCCGCGGAAGGATTTCAACTCCTCGCCCTTGTTCTTCGCCGCTTGCCAGGCGTCGACGTAGCCGGCGTCGGTGAAGACGAAGTCAAAGCCGGCGCGCTTCCCCAGGGGGATGCTGAGCCGGGCGATGCGGTCGAACACCTCGTTTCGCCGTTGCAGCAGCGCAGGCGGAATGGCCCCGTCGGCGACCGCGGTGGTGTTGGCGGGGGTGGCGCTGGAGGCGTGGGTGGTGGGGGTGGTGGGGGCGTCGACTGCAAGCCCGGCTTCAGGAACAGGTTGTCACTGGGTCAGCAGGCTGATGTCGTTCTGCGGGGCCTGGGCGTTGGCTTGTGCCAGGGCCAGGCTCAACGGCACAAAGAAGGAGATGTTCGGCTTCCCGACTTTCTCCCCGCAGACTTTTCGCCCGTTCGGATTCTTCGGGTCCGGAAATGATTCACCCCCCTTGACGAGGCCGACCCCCTCAACCGTGGTCCCGTTCGGGCCGCGGCCGGTGAAGAGCGGACCTCCGCTGTCACCATTTTCTGTGCACAGGCTGGCTTGGATCAAGCTGTCCGAGATGATGCCTCTGGCTGATCTCTTCACGCCCACCGCTGTCACTTCCCCACACGTGGTTCGTGTTACTGCCCCATGCTTGCACACCTTCATGCCAACAACCGGCTCACGCAACCCGGCTACCGGAAGGGTGGGCTTGTTAGCGAAGGCTCTCACCTGCCCCAGCGCCGCATTGGAGTCAATTTCCTTTTTGAAGGCGACGACTCCCCAATCAGTGTCAGCAGGGCGGTTCGCGTACTTGTGTCCCACACCGCCGTTGATAATCGTGCCGTTGTCCACCCTGATGCGGAACTTGTTGCTGGCGGCGGGCTTGGTCTCGTCGAAGCAGTGGGCGTTGGTGAGGAACCCGGTGGGTGCGTTCGGGCTGTTGTTGATGCGTACCGCAAATCCCATGGTGCACGCATACGCGTGCTCTCGGTTGATAGGTCGTTCGGTCGGTGCGCCGCCGGAGACGCTTGCGGTCTCGCGGAGTTGGCCGCCTACGTGGTTTTCCACCTTCAAGGCGGCGCCCAGATCCGGCAGCTTCACTTTTTTGTCGCTGAACACATCCACCACCAGGGTGTTCGTGTTCGGGTTCACGCCGACCGAGAAGTCAAAGTCGGCGCGCTTCCCCAGGGTGGTGCTGAGCCGGGCGATGCGGTCGAACACCTCGTTTCGCCGTTGCAGCAGCGCCGGCGGAATGGCCCCGCCGGCGACCGCGGTGGTGTTGGCGGTGGAGGCGGGGGTACTGGTGGCGGCTATGGCAGGGGTGGGGGTGGTGGTGTCGACTGCGTTGCCGGAGGCGGCGACGGCCAGCACGGTCAGCGCGCCGACGACGGCGCCGATGACCGCCGTACGGCGCCCGCGGCGGGTGCGTCCATGCACAGAGGGTGTTCCTTTTTCGAGGGCGGGTCTTGTGACGGTTGGGGGTTGGGTGGGGTGCCCCGTGGGATGGGAACGCTGGTCAGCGACTCGGCGCCTCGGCGACTCGGCGACTCGGCGACTCGGCGACTCGGCGACTCGGCGACTGAAGGGTTCACCCCGCTTACGGTGTCGAACACCGCGAGCCCATCGCCAGGTGGCCTCCGCATGGCCGCCGGCTCCCGTCCACCACCACGCTGTTCACTCACCGATCTTTGGCGTGGTCGCCGCGAAAGGGTGTGAGTACCCCGCCTTTCATGCGGGAGTCGGCGCACCTCACGGTCCGAAGGCTTTGGTCAAGCACGTCTCGGACCGCTCTGTCCGTTCGCGGCGCCATAACCGCCTGGCCTGCGTCACCGCA
>CAMLJW010000643.1 GCA_946480485.1 uncultured Streptomyces sp.
TCCCCGCAACTCCCTGAACTCCAGGGTGTTGCGGGGATCAGTAGAACCGGCCCTGCGGAGTGCGGGGGCCTTCTCGTACGCATGGCCTCTGGATCAGCTGTGGATCAGCTCGGATGGCCGGGAGCTCTAGATCTCGTACGCCGTCCTCGGCGTCGCCAGTTCCACCGGTCCCGTGAACGTGGCGCGTGCGTCGGCCAGGTTCACCTGGGGGTCCGTCCACGGCGGGATGTGGGTGAGCACGAGGCGGCGGGCCGCAGCGCGGGTGGCGGTCTCGCCCGCCTCGCGGCCGTTGAGATGCAGGTTGGGGATGGTCTCCTTGCCGTGCGTGAACGCTGCCTCGCACAGGAACAGGTCGGCGTCCCGGGCGAGTTCGTCGAGCGCGTCGCACATGCCCGTGTCCCCGGAGTACGTCAGGCTCCGTCCTCCGTGCTCGACGCGGATGCCGTACGCCTCCACGGGGTGCCTCACCTTCTCCGTGTGCACGGAGAACGGGCCGATCTCGAAGGAGCCGGGCTTGACCGTGTGGAAGTCGAATACCTCGCTCATGGACGAGGCGCTGGGGGTGTCGGCGTACGCGGTCGTCAGGCGCTGTTCGGTGCCCTCGGGTCCGTAGACCGGGATGGGGTCGCAGCGGCCGCCGTCGTGCCGGTAGTAACGCGCCACGAAGTAGGCGCACATGTCGAGGCAGTGGTCGGCGTGCAGATGGCTGAGGTAGATCGCGTCGAGGTCGTAGAGACCGCAGTGGCGCTGCAGCTCGCCCAGGGCACCGTTGCCCATGTCAAGAAGCAGCCGGAAGCCGTCGGCCTCGACGAGGTAGCTCGAACAGGCCGATTCCGCGGACGGGAACGACCCCGAGCAGCCGACGACGGTGAGCTTCATAAAGCAGAAACCTCCGCTGGCGGGATGTGAAGACGGGGGTCGTGCGGTCCGTCGAGCCTAAGGCGCAAAAGCGCGGGTCGCTTCTCCGGGAGGGGGCGTTGTGGGCGAACTCACCTGACGGGCACCGCCATCCGGGTTACCAGGCGTTCAGCCGTTCGACCAAGATCCGAGGGTACATCGAGGGCACATCATGCCGCCTGGGACAGGAACTCCTCGACCGCTTCGCGGGTGTCCTCGTCCTTGTCAGGGACCGGCCGGAGTGATTCCGCTTCCGGCCTCGGTGCTGGGGGACGTGGGGGGACGGCCACGGCCGTGCGGGACCCCCGCTCCTCAAACCCCCCTGGGGCGGAGCCCCCAAGGGCGGGATGGCGGGGGACCTGTTCGAGCGAAGCTGAGAGCTTGGTGGAGGGTGGGAGCGGCGGGGGCGAGAACAGCCCCCGCCTACGCCCAGAGCTGGCCCTGCAGCGTTTCGATGGCCTCCTCCGTCGTCTTCGCCGTGTAGACGCCTGTCGACAGGTACTTCCAGCCGCCGTCGGCGACGACGAAGACGATGTCGGCCGTCTCGCCCGCCTTGACCGCCTTCTTGCCCACGCCGATCGCGGCGTGGAGAGCGGCCCCCGTGGAGACGCCCGCGAAGACGCCCTCCTGCTGAAGCAGCTCCCGTGTGCGGGTCACCGCGTCGGCGGAGCCGACGGAGAAGCGGGTCGTCAGGACAGCGGCGTCGTACAGCTCGGGGACGAAGCCCTCGTCCAAATTACGCAAGCCGTACACCAGGTCGTCGTACCGCGGTTCGGCCGCGACGATCTTCACGTCCGGCTTGTGCTCGCGCAGGTAACGGCCGACGCCCATCAGCGTGCCCGTCGTGCCCAGGCCCGCCACAAAGTGGGTGATCGAGGGGAGGTCGGTGAGGATCTCAGGGCCGGTCGTGGCGTAGTGGGCGCCCGGGTTGTCCGGGTTCCCGTACTGGTAGAGCATCACCCAGTCCGGGTGCTCGGCCGAGAGTTCCTTGGCGACCCGTACCGCCGTGTTGGAACCGCCCGCCGCCGGGGACGAGATGATCTCGGCACCCCACATGGCGAGCAGGTCCCGGCGCTCCTGCGAGGTGTTCTCGGGCATGACGCAGACGATGCGGTAGCCCTTGAGCTTGGCCGCCATCGCCAGGGAGATGCCCGTGTTGCCGCTCGTGGGCTCCAGGATGGTGCAGCCCGGCGTGAGGCGGCCGTCCTTCTCCGCCTGCTCGATCATGTGCAGCGCGGGGCGGTCCTTGACCGAACCGGTCGGGTTGCGGTCTTCGAGCTTCGCCCAGATCCGCACGTCGGCGGACGGCGACAGCCGCGGCAGGCGCACCAGAGGGGTGTTGCCCACCGCGGCGAGCGGGGAGTCGTAGCGCATGAGAGATCAGCGGCCCGATCAGACCATGCCGCCGGCCACGGCCGGCAGGATCGTCACGTTGTCGCCGTCCGTGAGCTTGGTCTTGATGCCGTCGAGGAAGCGGACGTCCTCGTCGTTCAGGTACACGTTCACGAAGCGGCGCAGCTCGCCCCCGGCTGCCTCGTCGACGATGCGGGCCTGGATGCCCGCATGGCGCGTGTCGAGGTCGGCGAAGAGTTCGGCGAGGGTCTCCCCGCCGCCCTCGATGGCCTTCTGACCGTCGGTGTAGGTGCGGAGGATGGTGGGGATGCGGACCTCGATGGCCATGG
>CAMLJW010000644.1 GCA_946480485.1 uncultured Streptomyces sp.
CTCCGGCATCGGGCTCGAGCCGAGCCACGGCACCGCGACGCCGGTCGGCGTCGCGAACAGCCATCCATCGTCGGCCCAATCGCCGCCGGCCGCCGCGCGTTCGGCCTCCTGCTTGGCCCGGTGGACCCTGAGCAGGTCGACAAGCTGAGCGGGCAGACCGACCGCGCGCCGACCCGCGCGGGACTTCGTGTCGGCGGTCTCGGGGTTCGTCCGCTGCCGCTGCGGGCCATAACCAGCCTTCCTGCCACAGGCGCCCCCGCACCCGTGGGCGTAGCGCGGGCGCCGACGACTCCGGCGAACCATCAGGACCCCCCGATCGAGATCGACGTCAGCCCACTTGAGGCCCAAAGCCTCTCCCTGCCGCAGACCGAGCGCGAGCGCCACGGCCCAACGTGCGGAGTTGCGGCGATCGTCGGCGGCCCGCAAGAGCCGCTGAACCTCTTCGACGGTGTACGGCTCCACCTCCTCTTCCCGGAGGCGGGGCGCCTTGGCGAGCTGAACGGGGTTCCGTCCCAGGTGGCCACGTCGTACCGCCTCGTTCAGCGCGGTACGGAAGGTGCGGTGGATCTGGTGAATCGTGCCGGCCTTACGGCCGTCGGCCTGCATCTGCCCGTAGAAGCGCTCGATGTGCTCCGGCCTGAGCTTGTCGAGCCGGTGGGCACCGAGGGCGGGGATCAGGTGCCTCCGGACGGCGACGCCGTAGCCGACCATGGTGTTTTCGTTCACCGCGAGAGGCGCGATGGTATCCACCCAGTGAGTCAGCCACGCCTTGACGGTCCAGGGCTTGCCGGGCTTGGCGAGGGTCTTGGCGTCGCGCTGCTTCTCCACTTCACGGACGGCCGCCGTCACTTCGGCGCGGGTCTTGCGTTCCACGTGTCGCCGGTCAGGCTTGCCGTCGTCGCACACACCGACCGTCACGCGGCCGTGCCACTTCCCGTCCTTACCGAGGTAGATGGAGGATCGGCCGTTGGGCTGTCGGGTGCGCTTCTTGTCTTCCGCCACGTGCGGGCTCCTTCGTGTGAGGGTGAAACAGGCGGAGCACCACCCCGTTGTGGGGCGGTGCTCCGGTGAGGGATGGGTCAGGCCGCGCGCTGTTCGGCGCGGCGACGGGCAAGGTAGGCGGCCGGGGCGTCGGCAGGGACACGCCGGAGCCCGCCGACCATCAGGGACTCCAGCTCCCCGGTACGGATGAGGGCGAAGCAGGTGGTCCGGCCGATGCGGAGGCAGTAGGCGGCCTCTTCGACAGTCAGGAGAACGGGGGCCGGGCCGTCGACCTCGACGAGTCGGGCCGTTTCCACACTGGCGATGCTCATACGGGGTCTCCTCGGGGCAGTCCTTCGGGGGGAGGCTCTCTGAGGGCCGCTACTTCCGCTACCTCCGCTACCTCGCAGGTCAGGGGCCTGTTCGAGGTAGCGGGAAGGGGTAGCGGTAGCGGATGGGTAGCGGCGCGGTAGCGGATGCCGGCAGGGGTATCCGCGACCGCTTCGCTGCTGGTCAGGCTGGGTTTTCGGTGCCGGGTAGCGGAGGTAGCGGCCTTTCCGGGGGTGGGGGGCAGTAGCGGGCCCACGCGTCCCGGAGGTCGACGGCGTGGTAGCCCTTGAGGACGCTTCCGGCGGTCTTGATGTTGCGGGAGGCGATGGGCTCGTTGTCGGCCGTCATGTACTCCGCGAGCATCCGCGACAGGCGCCGGTTGTCGAGCGGCTTGCCGTGCAGGTCGGCCCAGGGGGCGTCGTCGAGGGCGTTGAGCCGGTCGAGGATGGCGACGGTGGGCAGGCGGTCGATGCCGACCATGACGTGGTCGCGCAGGTGGGTCAGCAGCCGGATACCGAGACTGCCCTTGTCGTTGGCCTTGGACGCGGTCACCAGGGTTAGGCATGCTTGGCGGGCCCGGTCGGGCCAGTCGCCCCCGACGGCGTCCGCGATGGCCAGCAACGGCTCCCACACGTCCGCCGGACGGTCGCTGATCCCCTCGGGCATGTCCGGCCAGGCTCCCATGACGAAGCCACGGGCGTGCTCGGCCCACGCCGCGAGGCGGTCACGCAGGGCGTGTCCCTCGGCTTCGTGGATGCGGGCTCGGAAGGGTTCGACGCGTTCGTTACGAGCGCGGCGGCGCATCCGGACGATGACGGAGCGCGTCATGATTGTGTCGGGAAGGTTGCCGAGTCCGGCGACCGCGACCCCGCAGTAGGAGGGGAACGCCTGCACGGTCTGGTTCCCGCCGTCCCCGATGCACCGGTAGGTGACCCCGGTGCGGCGGTGCCCGGCGTTGAGGAAGCCGCGTAGTTCCTCGTTGTCCCCGGCCTTTGGCCCGAAGATCGTATCGATCTCGTCGAACAGGATCGTGGGGCGGCCGTTGGGGTTGGAGACGGAGCGGAACAGGGCGGCGGCGGACGCGTTGACCGCCGTCATCGGCTGCGGAACAAGCGTCTCCACCACCTCCAGCGCGCGGGACTTGCCCGACCCCGGCTCGGGGGAGAGGAAGGCCAGGCGCGGTGTGGAGTCGAAGCAGTCCAGCAGGTGCGCGTGCGCGTCCCACATCTGCGCGGGGTCGATGCCCTCCCAGGCCTC
>CAMLJW010000645.1 GCA_946480485.1 uncultured Streptomyces sp.
GGTCCTGGCGCTGGCCGACCCGGCCAGCTGGCCCACCCCCGACCACACCAGCCTCGAGAATTCAGCGCGATTCTTGAAATCCGGGTGTCGTGACAGGGAAAAGTGCCCCTGAGCTGGGAGAATGCGTTTGCTGAAGACGCAGATCGCCCAGTCCGAGGAGCACTTTTCAGGTGGAGCTTAACGCGTGGTCTGACGACCTGATCGTGGAAGTCGGCGGGCATGGTGTCGTGTCGCATGCCGGGTCTGCGGTGCTGCGGCTGATCGCTGACGGGACCGGGTTGACCGCGGCGCTGTCGAAGGCGCTGCGTCGGCGCGGGTTCACCCCGGTGCACGACCGCGGTCGGGTGCTGGTCGACACCGCGGTGTGTATCGCCGGCGGCGGGCGGGTCCTGTCCGATCTCGCGGCGCTGCGCGATCAGGCCGAGCTGTTCGGGTCGGTGGCCTCGGACCCCACGCTGTGGCGGGCGCTGGAGGAGATCGGCACCGATCAGCGCGAACGGATCGCCACCGCCCGGGCCAAGGTCCGCCGGCAGGCGTGGTCGCTGATCGAGGCCCGCCACGGACAGATCCCGCCGTCGCAGGTGGCCGATACCGACCTGGGGAAGACGGTCGTGATCCGCATGGACGCCACCATCCAGATCGCGCACAGCGACAAGGAGGGAGCCGCGGGCACGTTCAAGGGTTCCTGGGGTCATCACCCGCTCACCGCGTGGTGTGACAACACCGGTGAGTCGCTGGCGTTGCGGCTGCGTCCGGGCAACGCCGGGTCGAACACGGCGAGCGATCACATCGAGGTCCTCGGCGACGCGATCTCCCAGATCCCGGCCCGGCACCGCCGCGATCTGCTGGTCACCGTCGACGGCGCCGGCGCCACCCTGGACCTGATCGGGCACATCACCTCGTTGAACACCGCCCCGGGGCGCCGGGTGCACTACTCGGTCGGGTTCGACCTGGACCAGCGTGCCCGTACCGCAATCGGGAAGGTGTCTGCGTCGGACTGGCAGCACGTGTCCGACCGGGACGGGGAGCCCCGCGACCTCGACGCCGCCGGCGTGGTGGAGCTGACCGGACTACTACGCGCCTCCCACGGCGGCGACGAGCTGCCGAACTGGCCCGCCGACATGCGGATCATCTGCCGCCGCGAACGACCCTCGGCCGGGGCCCAGCTGTGCGCCCTGGAAGAAGCCGACGGCTGGCGCTACCAGCTGTTGGCCACCAACACTCCCCGCGGGCAGCTCGCGTTCCTCGAAGCCCGCCACCGCGCCCACGCCCGCGTTGAGGACAACATCAGGTGCGGGAAGAACACCGGCCTCGATCATCTCCCCTCGACCTCGATGACGATCAACGCGGCGTGGTGCGTCGCGGCGACCATGGCCGCGGACCTGCTGAGCTGGCTACGGCTGCTCTGCCTCGACGACACCCTCGCCGACGCCGAACCCAAGACGTTGCGCTACCGCATCCTGCACACCGCCGTGCGGCTGGTCCGCGGACAGCGCAAACGGAAGATCAAAATCCCGGAGACCTGGCCCTGGGCCCGGGAACTCGAAGCCGCGTTCCTCGTCGCGTTCGCCCTCGTCCCGACCTGACCTCCCGAGCACCAACCGCTCGCCCCGACCCGAGGAACCCGACCGGCCAGTGGAACCGGCGCCACCCGACCCGACCGTCGGGCCCTCAACCACGAGCAGCACCCAAACCAAGTCAGAAACAGAGGTGAAGATCACCAAGGTAGGCCCGACGGGCCAACCTGCGAACCCAGTGAATGATCAAGGCGAGGCGCCCTGTCATATTCCCGGCGCAGCCGGGAGGAACTCGAAGGGAGGTTCCTGGGTCTGATGGCTAACCTCGATCCGAAACGGTGATGGGGGACCATAGCATGCCAGGAAAGCAACGGTCGTGTTCAGGCGTATGAAGCGAGGTGTTGCGGGACCCGGGCGGCATGGCTAAAGCTGGATTGCCTGTACCACAATCTCCAGAAGGTGCAACTGCACGCCCGCCGGAAAGACGCCTGAAACCGGTGCCGCATCCTGCGTCGGCCTCATCAGCTGGCCGGTGCAACCTTCGGGGTGCGGAGCGATGCCCAGTGAGGGTATTTAAGGAGATGTGTGTGGAGCCTAAACCGCGCTATCACGTATGACAGGGACGAACGTGGGATCGCCTAAGGGGCGCGAGCCCTAAGGTGACACAGGCCTCGTAGTAGTCGTGCGAGTAACGCCGCACCAGGGAGGGCGGGAAGGCCGTCCACAGTCGGGCGAAGGGGGCCAGGTGACTGGATATCAGAAGGCCGAAAGGTTTGCGCAATGCAAGACGCCGAAACGGTACTGGGTGTCCTCCGTGACCGCGGCAGGCGTGGCCTGCCGTTGAACGAAATCTATCGGCAGTTGTTCAACCCGCAGCTGTACAAACTGGCCTACGGGCGCATCTACGCCAACAAGGGAGCGATGACACCCGGGGCTGATGGGGAAACCGCGGACGGCATGTCGCTGGGCAAGATCGGCAGCATCATCGATGCTATGCGCCACGAGCGCTACCGGTTCAACCCGGTACGGCGACTGTACATACCGAAG
>CAMLJW010000646.1 GCA_946480485.1 uncultured Streptomyces sp.
CCGTACGTGCCGATCATGGCGACCTTGTCGGCGCCGTACTTCTCCGTCACGTACCGGATGACCTCGACGCGCCGACGCTCGTCGAAGTCGATGTCGACATCCGGCATGGAGACGCGCTCGGGGTTGAGGAACCGCTCGAAGATCAGACCGTGCGGGATCGGGTCGAGGTCGGTGATCCCCATGGCGTACGCGACGATCGAACCGGCCGCCGAGCCTCGGCCGGGGCCGACCGCGATGCCCTGCTCCTTGGCCCACATGATGAAGTCGGCGACCACGAGGAAGTACCCCGGGAACCCCATCTGGATGATGACGTCCATCTCGTACTCGGCCTGCTTCTGGCGGTCCTCGGGGACTCCGCCGGGGAAGCGGCGCTCCATGCCGCGGCGCACCTCCTCCTGGAACCAGGTGACCTCGGTGAACCCCTCCGGGATGGCGAACTTCGGCATGAGGTTCTTCGCCTCGAACATGCCGGCGGTGTCGATCTGCTCGGCCACCAGCAGCGTGTTCGCGCACCCCTGCTGCCAGGCGTCCGAGGAGTCGATGGCGTACATCTCGTCGGTCGACTTCAGGTAGTAGCCGGTGCCGTCGAAACGGAACCGGTCCGGATCGGAGAGGTTCTTGCCGGTCTGGATGCACAGCAGCGCATCGTGCGCCGTCGCCTCGTGCGCGTACGTGTAGTGCGAGTCGTTCGTCACCAGCGGCGGAATACCCAGCTTCCTGCCGATCTCCAGCAGACCGTCCCGCACCCGCCTCTCGATCTCGATGCCGTGGTCCATCAACTCCAGGAAGTAGCGGTCCTTGCCGAAGATGTCCTGGTACTCGGCGGCCGACTTCAGCGCCTCGTCGAACTGGCCCAGTCGCAGCCGGGTCTGCAGCTCACCCGACGGACACCCCGTCGAGGCGATCAGCCCCTCCGACCACCGGGCGATGGTCTCCTTGTCCATCCGCGGCCACTTCTGCAGCCAGCCCTGCGCGTAGGCGTCCGACGACAGCCGGAACAGATTGTGCAGCCCGGTCCGGTTCGCCGCCCAGATCGTCTTGTGGGTGTAGCCACCGGAACCGGACACGTCGTCCCGTTTCTGGTGCGGCTGCCCCCACTGGATCTTCCGCTTGTTGCGCCGCGACTCCGGCGCCACATACGCCTCGATCCCGATGATCGGTGTCACCCCGGCCTTCTTCGCGGAGTGGAAGAAGTCGTACGCCCCGTGCAGATTGCCGTGGTCCGACATGGCGATGTGCGTCATGCCCATCTCGTTGCACGCGTCGAACATGTCCTTCAGCCGCGCGGCACCGTCCAGCAGCGAGTACTGGGTGTGGACGTGCAGGTGCGTGAACGGCGGCTTTGACACGGCTTCGGCCTCCAAATGGTTACTGCGGCGCGGAGCGCCTCTTGAGGGGCGGTGGTCGGGTGCGGGTGGACGTCTGGCGACAGGCTGCGGACAGTCTGGTGGACAGCGTCGAAGTCTATGCCTCGGCACGGACAATCGAGTTGGACACCGGTGGCGTGAAGTGTCTCCAGGAGGGCGGTGGTCGGGTGACGAGCGGGGGCGCCCAGGTACGTTCGGCTGAGGAAGCGGGCACGACGGCGTACCGTCGTCCGTTGGAAGAGGACGGGCGATCCGTCCCACTTGTCATGCACCACCTGCACCGGGAGGCACCCAGCGATGTCGGATCCGCAGCTCAGCGCCGAGCAACGCGGCGAACAGATCCTCGCCGTCTTCGACTCCGCCTTCGGCGAGCTGCTGGCCGCCGATCCGGCCGCGTTCCGCGTGAAGTTCCGGAAGATGGCCGCCTCGGCATTCGCCTTCTACCGGGGCACGGCGTGCCTCTTCTACCACGACCTCGACCAGGAGAGGCGCGGCGGACCGTACCTGGACGAGCGCACTTCTCGGGTGTGGATCCACGGCGACCTGCACGCTGAGAACTTCGGCACGTACATGGACGCCCAGGGCCGCCTGATCTTCAATGTGAACGACTTCGACGAGGCATATGTGGGCCCCTTCACCTGGGACCTCAAGCGCCTCGCGGCCTCCGTGGCGCTGATCGGGTACGCGAAGGCGCTCAGCGACGAGCAGATCACCGAGCTGGTGCGGATCTACGCGGCCTCGTACCGCGAGCGGATCCTCGCCCTCGCGACGGGCGCCAAGAGCGACGAGGTGCCGCCCTTCACGCTGGACACCGCCCAGGGCCCGCTGCTGGACGCGCTGCGCGACGCGCGCTCGCTCACCCGGTTCGGGCTGCTGGAGTCGATGACGGAGATCCGCGACTTCGAGCGCCGCTTCGCGGCAGGCGCAGGCTCCATCGAGCTGGACGCGGCCACGCGCTACAAGGTGCTGGCCGCCTTCGACGGCTATCTGGAGACGCTGCCGGAGTCGTCCCTGACCCGCCCCGACTCCTACCGGGTGAAGGACGTCGTCGGCCGCCGGGGCATCGGCATCGGCTCGGCGGGGCTGCCCTCGTACAACATCCTGCTGGAGGGGCAGAGCGACGCCCTGGAGAACGACGTCGTGATCTACATCAAGCAGGCCCAGACCCCGGCGGTCTCCCGGCACATCACC
>CAMLJW010000647.1 GCA_946480485.1 uncultured Streptomyces sp.
CCAGGCCCAGCGTGGCGGTCCAGCGGATGAGGTTGTGGGCCAGGGTGGCAGCCAGCAGCCAGGCGGCGTTGGCGGCGAACCGGCCGGAGGGCAAGTGGGCCAGGCCGGTGCCTGCCTTGAGGTCGCGGATCGCCAGTTCGCACACGGCGTGGCGGCGGTGGTCGGCGTCCAGCCAGGTGGTGGAGCCGACGCGGTTGGTGACGAAGGCGTGGTAGCGCCAGGTGGCAAACAACTGCTGCTGGTCGCCCAGGTTGCGGACCCGACGCACGATGAGCCGGTCGCCCTGGTAGGGAGTTTCGGCGACCTCGGCGACCCCGTCGGGGGCATACAGGATCGAGACCCAGGCCGCATCCGGGATCGCCGTGATCGCCGCGCGCACGGTCTTGGTCTGGCGCACCGTGATCGAGTAGTGGACCTTGTGGGCGCGCAGCCGCCGGATGAGCTTGGCCGACCAGAACCCCGAGTCCATGCGGAAGGTGAGCTCGCCGACCGCGCCGGCGCGGCGCAGCCGGGCCACCAGCTCATCAACGAACCGGGCGATGCCGCGGGCGGTGTTGGCCGCGCCCTTGCGCAGCCGGGCATGCAGCAGCTCGCCGGTGTCGGCGCGGGTGGCCAGCAGCGGGTGATAGCCCAGCCGGTGGTATAGCCGTAGCAGGCGCCCTGCTTGTGGTAGCCGTGCACCTCGCAGATGGTGGAGTCCACATCGATCATCACCGGGCCATCGCCGGGTCCGGCGCCTGCCGCCCACGCCCTGGTGAGGATCTCGCCGGTCACCCTGTCGAGCTGCCGGATGTGCCCGAAGGTGAAGCTGCGCAGCCACGTTCCCACCGTGGAGGCGGCCATCACCCGGTGGCCGAGGATGCTGCCGGTCGACCCGCAGCGCAGCAGCTCTACGTCGTCGATGCAGTCGCCACCGGCGACCATGGCATGCACCAGCGTTAGCAGCTTGCGGCCGGGGCGCGCCGCGCCGGTGCGGTCACCGAGGTCGACGAGCTGGTCAGTGGTCTCCTCGATCCCCAGCCGCTCGGCCAGGGTGGCGGGCAGCAGTAGGCCAGCATGGGCAATGGCCCGCGGAACGTCGAAGGTGATATCGACCTGGTCCAGCACGACATGGGAGGATCGCATCGAAAAGGTGCCTCCGGCTCGTGGTGAATGGCTGGCTTCGCAACCGCCATCCTCCCAGGTGAGGAGGCCCTTTTCACACTTCGACCAGCCTCAAGCGACCACCCAATCGGTGGAACCAGGCTGAGCCGGAATGTGCCGGGGAAGCCCAGCAACGTGGAGGCTCTCCTTATGGAAGGGCGCTAAGAAAGGGTCGAACCACTCGACCGCGCCGATGATCTGTCGTCTTGGCAGCGAAGTGGGGCAGTCGCACGGGGTGATCGCTCAATGCAACAGTGCCGTCACGACTGGTACGCGCCGGCCGGCACTGCCCGCTGAGCGGTCATGGCACGTCGGCCCGGGCGGCCTCGTGAATCAGTCGCCGGCCGTCGTCGGCCGTGATGATCCGCTGGTCGACCAGTTGGTGGACGCTCGCCGTGACCCGGCGGACGTACGCGCCGTGGCTGGGATAGAGGCGATCGAGCACGTCCTGGGTGAAGGGCCGTTCCCAGCCGGCGATGAAGCAGAACGACGCCCCGGTGGCGCTGCCGAACCAGGTGCTGGTCGGCACGTCGAGGTACGGCGACCGCAAGCCACCTACGACGTTGCCGAACTCGTCGACGACGGGAACGCCGTCGACCACCCTGATGGGGGCGACGCGGGGCGGCGGCACCCCGTCACGCACCCAGAGGTCGAGGTTGGCCAGGATGGCGTCGAAGAAGATGCTGCTCGGGACCCGACTGCGGGGCCCCTCGTTGCACGCTTGGGGTGGGACGGCGCGGCCGGCGCGCACGAGATCGTCTGGGGCGGCCGAGTAGTAGAGCTCGTCAGGGGTGGCGTGGCCGGCCCCAGCCATCTCGTAGTGGCGGTACTGGTCGGGTGGTTGGTCGCTGTCGGGTCGCCGGGCTCCGATCCCGATGAGGTAGTCGGACTGCGACATCACGTGGATGATCGGCACCCCCACGTTCGTGAACTGTCGGCGGGGGTCGCCGAGTGGGGGTGGCGGCTCGCACTGGTTCATGGCCACCGCGCCGACGAACGCCCCTCCGGCCACGGCGACGATGTAGCCGTCGTACATGGGACGCCCGTCGGCCTGGACGACCAGCGGCTGGATGCCGTTGATGTAGTTGTACAGGTAGCCGCCGGTCTGCGAGTACCCGAAGCCGTACAGGTACTCGGGCGACCGCCGGCCCTGGTAGGTCAGCGGGTTCGTTGGGTCGGCGCTGCGGAGCCACCCACCGACCTGGGTGTAGATGTCCCACACCAACCCGTTCTCGGTCGTCCGGGAGCTGTCGCCCCGGATCACGGTGATGGGTTCTGCGCAATTGCGCGGGTCGTCGAGCGGCAGTGGGGTGGCCATCGACAGAGCCCCGTAGCGCACCGGGTCAAAGGTCTGGAGGGCGACCACCGACACCGGCTTGACCGTGATCCCCACCCACGCG
>CAMLJW010000648.1 GCA_946480485.1 uncultured Streptomyces sp.
CGAAGCCGGCGTGGATGGTGGGGGCGGTGACGTGGACGCCGACGCCCAGCCGGGAGTGCGGGTTCGCGTGCGGTTCGGGGCCGGGCGGCATCGGGTGCGCGAGGGACGGCGTGAGGGCGGGGGGCTGATCGACGGGTTTCTGGTCCAGCGGCTTGCCCAGTCCGACTACTCCGGGCCTCTTGCCGCGCTCGCCCAGGTTGTCTCGCCCGAGCCCGTGCTGAGTGAGGAGCTGCTGGGGCTCGCGCGGGCCGTGGCCGATCGGTACGCGGGGAGTGTGGCCGATGTACTGCAACTGGCCGTGCCGTCTCGCAACGCGCGGGCGGAGGGGAAGCCGTCGCCCGCGCCGTTGCCGGTGCCCGAGGTGCCCGACGTCGGGTCTTGGGCGCGGTACGGGCGTGGGGAGGCCTTCGTACGATCGCTCACGGCGGGGGGCGCGCCGCGAGCAGTGTGGAACGCGCTGCCGGGCGCCGGTTGGGCGGAGGAGCTGGCGCGGGCCGTCGGCGCGACGCTCGCTTCGGGGCGTGGCGCGCTGGTCGTCGTACCGGACGGGCGGGCCGTCTCCCGGGTCGATACCGCGCTGACATCGCTGTTGGGGGAGGGGCGGCATGCGGTGCTGACGGCCGAGGCCGGGCCCGAAAAGCGGTATCGGCAGTGGCTTGCGGTGCGGCGGGGGTCCGTGCGAGCCGTCGTGGGGACGCGGGCCGCCATGTTCGCACCCGTACGGGATCTGGGGCTCGTCGCCATCTGGGACGACGGGGACGGCAGCCACAGTGAGCCGCACGCGCCCCAGCCGCATGCGCGGGACGTGCTGCTTCTGCGGGCCGGCCATGACAAGTGCGCCTTCCTGCTGGGAGGTTGGAGCTGCACCGTCGAGGCGGCGCAGCTCGTCGAGAGCGGCTGGGCGGATCCGCTGGTTGCCGACCGGGAGCGGGTGCGGCGGGCGGCTCCCCTCGTACGGACCGTGAGTGACGGGGATCTCGCGCGGGACGAGGCGGCCCGGGTTGCGCGGCTGCCCACGCTCGCCTGGCAGGTCGTACGGGAAGGGCTGCGGCACGGTCCTGTGCTGGTGCAGGTGCCTCGGCGTGGCTATGTACCACGGATGGCGTGTGCCCAGTGCCGGGCGCCCGCGCGGTGCCGGCATTGCGCCGGCCCCTTGGAGGGGCAGGAGGGCGGCGTTCTGCGGTGTGAATGGTGCGGGCGTGACGAGGGGGCTTGGCGCTGTCCCGAGTGCGGGGGGTTCCGGCTGCGGGCGCAGGTCGTGGGGGCGCGGCGGACCGCCGAGGAGCTGGGGCGCGCGTTTCCGGCCGTGCCCGTGCGGACGTCGGGGCGCGAGCAGGTGCTGGACACGGTGCCGGGGGCGCCCGCGCTCGTCGTCAGTACGCCGGGTGCGGAGCCCGTCGCCGAGGGCGGTTACGCGGCGGCGTTGCTGCTCGACGGCTGGGCGATGCTGGGGCGGCCCGATCTGCGCGCGGGCGAGGACGCGTTGCGGCGGTGGATCGGGGCGGCGGCGCTGGTACGGGAGCAGGGGGCCGGCGGGACAGTCGTGGTCGTCGCCGAGCCGACGCTACGGCCGGTGCAGGCGCTGGTGCGCTGGGACCCCGCGGGGCATGCGGTCCGTGAGCTCGCGGAGCGGGCCGAACTGGGGTTCCCGCCCGTGTCGCGGATGGCGGCCGTGTCCGGTGCGGCGGAGGCACTCGCCGGGTTTCTGGCCGCGGTCGAACTGCCCCGCGATGCCGAGGTGTTGGGCCCGGTGCCGTTGCCCGTCACGGACGCGGGGCGGCCTCGGCGTACGGGGGCGCCGCCGGTCGGTGAGCACTGGGAGCGGGCGTTGATCCGGGTGCCGCCGGGGAGTGGGGCCGCGTTGGCCTCCGCGCTGAAGGCTGCGCAGGCGGCGCGGATGGCTCGGGGGGGGAGCGAGGTGGTATGGGTCCGGATCGATCCGCCGGACATTGGGTGACACATGGTTGCGGGCCATGGCTTCGGATGCTGGTTGCGATGGGCGTTGCGACCGTGGTCGCGGATTCCCCGGCGGAACGGTGCGGATTCTCGCAGAGGCTGATACGCGTCTGCCTCCCGACGCTCGCCGGGAGGCAGACGGATGGGGCGTCAGCCTTCATGTGCGGCCGTTGTGTGCCAGCCGTTGTGTGTCAGCCGCTGCGCGGGCCCGGAAAGGCGCTCGGCCTCGCCTCTTCACGGAGCGTGGGACTGCCGGCCTTCGGCTGTGCGGGCAACGGCATGGAGCGGGCGGCGGGGACCGTGGGGACACCGGCGTCGACCGCGACCGGGCGGGTGCTTGACGGTTCCGTGGCGCGCTCGGCCTCGGCGGCGGCCTGTGCGGCGGCGCGGCGGGCGCCGTAACGGCGGTGCACCGCCTGTTTCGTGACTCCGAGTGCGGAGCCCACCGCGTCCCACGAGAAACCCAGTGAGCGATCGAAGTCCACGGCGGCCGTGACCAGGGTCTCGACGCTGTCCCTCAACTCCTGGGCGAGGCGGACGGTCGGGGCGGGGGCGCGTCCGTAGACGACGAAGACTGTGGACGG
>CAMLJW010000649.1 GCA_946480485.1 uncultured Streptomyces sp.
GGGCGCGAATCCTCGGGCGCTGCCCGGTCGGGACTCCGGCGGCCGTCCGGGGGCGCCGGGCGGCGCACACGGGCCGCAGTCGCCGCAGCCCCAGCAGGACAGGCCGGCTCCGGCCGGCACCGCGCCGGGTGCGCCGCAGGGCCTCCAGGCCGCGGGCACGGGTGCGCTGCATGGCTTCGACGACAGCGGCCATCAGAACACGTTCAGCGACGCCCATGGTCCCGTACCGCCGCAGCAGCATCCCGACAGCAGCGCCGAGCAGGGCCGTAGCCCCCGGCAGCCGCAGCTGCCGCCGCCCGGTGGCCCGCGGGCCGAACTGCCCGGGGGCAACCCGCAGCCGCGCGTGCCCCAGTGGAGCGATGACGACGCGCAGCCGCCGGTGCCGCGCGCCTCGCAGGACGGCCCGCGCGGTCACGAGGAGCCTGATGCCGCGTCCGGCGCGTCTCGTATACCGCGCGTCGACGACCGCCAGGGGCCGGGCTCGACCACGGAGATGCCGGCGATTGCGCGGATCGACGACGGCCAGGGTCCCGCCTCCACAGGCGAGTTCGTCCGGTCGGACTTCGATGCTCCGGGTCCTGGAGCGGGTGCCCAGCAGCGCACCGGGCCGTTCGTGCGCCCAGACGTGTTCGGTCCGCCACATCCTTCCGCCGACCAGAACCCTTCCGCCACCGGCCGGTTGGCCATGTCCCCCGGCCGCGACAGCCGCCAGGACACGTCCTCGACGGGCCAGTTCCCGGTGCCGGATTCCGGTTACAACGATTTCTCCTTTGACCGCGACAGCCTTCAGGACACCGGTCAGTTCGCCGCTCCCGGCCACGACGAGCACCAGGACCCGGCGGACACCGGTCAGTTCCCGGCGCCGGGCCGCGACGAGCGCCACGTCAGCGCCGCCCCGGCATCGTTCGCCCGTCCGGGGGCAAACCGCACCCGCCCCTCGCCGCGGGCCCCGCGCCCGCGGCGGCGCCCCGCGCTCCCGCCGCAGCCCCGGCACGAGTCCGACCATGGTGGCGCGCAGCGGCCCGATGGGGGGCGCCGGCCGGGAGACGGGTGGGAGCTGCCGCCGGCGACGGATCCCGGCGACGGACGTACACCGCTGTACGACACTCTCGAGACCAACTGGTTCAACCAAGCCCAGGGCAACGGCGCCCCGGGCGAGTCCACCGCGCCGCAGCAGCCCTCCCCCGCCCCCGCGGCCCCGCAGCGCCCGGCGTCCGCACCGGCTTCCCCCGCCACGTCGTCCTGGCGCACCACTCCCAACGACGAGCTCGGCCGCCTGGCGGAGCGGCTACGCCAGCCCACCGCGGGTGGCGTGACCGTCTCCGGCCTGCCGCGCCGGGTGCCCCGAGCGAACCTCGTCGCGGGCACGGCTCAGCAGCAACAGCACCAAAGCGGTCCGGCGGTCTCGCGTGCGCCCGATGACGTACGCGGCCGACTGACCAATCTCCGTCGGGGCATTCAGCAGGGTCGCCAGGCCGGTACCGGCGAGACAGGCAGCTTCCCCAGCCCCACTCACCAGCAGGAGCGTTAGTTGAGCCAGATGAGCCAGGCGGCACAGAACCTCAACTGGTTGATCACCAACTTCGTTGACAACACCCCCGGGGTGTCCCACACCGTCGTCGTCTCCGCCGACGGTCTGCTTCTGGCGCTGTCGGAGGGCTTCCCGCGCGACCGCGCCGACCAACTCGCCGCCGTCGCCTCCGGGCTGACCTCGCTCACGGCCGGTGCCTCCCGGATCTTCGAGGGCGGCACGGTGGCCCAGACCGTGGTCGAGATGGAGCGCGGCTTCCTCTTCCTGATGTCCATTTCGGACGGATCGTCCCTCGCCGTCCTCTCCCACCCGGACTGCGACATCGGACTCGTCGGCTACGAGATGGCGCTGCTCGTCGACCGCGCTGGTGCCGTGCTCACACCCGACCTGCGCGCGGAACTTCAGGGCAGTCTGCTGCACTAGATCCTGGCACTACCGAACGCACGACACCGTCCGGCCGCCCTCACTCCCCCCACCGGCCCCCCCATCAGACGGCACGACAACCGACTTGCTGTCCCGCCCGGAGGATTCATGACCCCGCCCACCGCCTCTCACGATCCGTACGCACAGCCGTACGGGGACGAGGGCGACCAGCCGCTGGTACGTCCGTATGCGATGACCGGCGGCCGGACACGGCCGCGCTACCAGCTCGCCATCGAGGCGTTGATCAGCACCACGGCCGATCCGGCACAGCTGATGGGGCTGCTCCCCGAGCACCAGCGGATCTGCCACCTCTGCCGCGAGGTCAAGTCGGTTGCCGAAGTATCGGCGCTCCTGTCCATGCCTCTGGGGGTGGCACGGATTCTCGTCGCGGATCTCGCGGAGGCCGGTCTCGTCGCCATCCACCAGCCCGGTGGCGACGAGAACAACGGCGGCACGCCGGACGTGACACTGCTCGAAAGGGTGCTCAGTGGACTTCGCAAGCTCTGACGGAGGGCGGGCGACCACCTCCGCGAAGATCGTGGTGGCGGGTGGCTTCGGCGTGGGCAAGACCACGTTCGTCGGGG
>CAMLJW010000650.1 GCA_946480485.1 uncultured Streptomyces sp.
CAGGGCGACGCGGGGGCGGACGATGCCGTAGCCGATGGAGTCGTTGCGCTCGGCCCCGTCAGTGGGGGCGCCGATGGTATTGAGCATGACTCGCAGGATCTGGTTGTTGGTCCAGGTCGGGTGCTCGGCCCAGATCAGGGCGGCGCTGGCGGAGGCAAGGGCGGTGGCGTCGCTCGTGCCATGGCCCCGGCACAGCCCGGTCTCGCTGTCACAGGCGTGCACCATGTCCTCGCCCGGGGCGGCCATGTCCACCTGCAGCCCGTACTCCGACTCGGCGGTCCTGCGCAGATCCTTGCCCACCGCCGCCACACCGACCACTCCCGGCGTGGCGGCCGGGTACATCACCTCGTTGGCCCCGCCGCCGTTGTTCCCGACGCCAGCGAAGATCAGCGATCCCTTGCCGAGTGCGTACTTCACCGCTGCGGTCAGCTGCGGCGAGCCCTCCGTAGCCGCCTGGGAGATGCTGATGACCTTCGCACCTTCGTCGGCGGCGTAGCGGATCGCCGGTGCGACTGCCTTGTTGAAACGCTCCTCGGCCTCAGCCAGGTTGGCTGCCGTCTCTGCATTGGGCAGACGAATCGGGAGAATCTTCGCGCCGGGGGCCAGTCCGAAGGCGCCGTTTCCGCCGCCATACGCGCCGGTTCCGGCGATCAGGCCGGCCATACCAGTGCCGTGGCCCTCATAGTCGGTGTGTTCGTCGCCGGGCTGGTCCGGTGCAAGGTCCCTTCCCGGCAGGACGCGCCCCTTCAGATCGGGGTTGTCGGGGTTGACGCCGGTGTCGATCACGGCCACCGTGACGCCCTCGCCGGTGCTGGTCTGCCACATCTGCTCGGCCTTCATCGCGTCGAGGAACCACTGCTCCTCGCGGGTCGACCCCGCGTGGGCCGGCGTGCCTGCGGCGGTCACCAGCAGCAGGCCGAGAACCGCCGATGCAACGGCACGGCGGCTCCTGTGTCGAGTGCTGGTGCGCATGGACTTCGCTGTCTCCGTTCGTGGATACGTCAGTCAACAACCGGCGGCACGGGGCGACGGCCGCCCTGCCGCCAGGTCTCTTCATCCTCGACCGCGAGGCGCGGCCGTCCGTTCCTGCTGCCAGGACTGGTGGGGGAAGTCGGCTGGGGTGCATGGGCACCACCAACGCCCTGACCCTGCCCCGGGCGCGCCTCGCTGGACGTGCCGCCCATGATTCCGGGGCCCGCCGTGCCGGAAGCACCCGCCGTACCTGAGCCGCCAGGTCCGGACGTCACCGTTCCCGCACGCCTGGGCTGCTGTGGACGGCCGCTTCCCGCAGCGTCGTTCGGGAGCGGACGGCCGCCGATGATCCCACCGTTCGAGAACTGGGGACGACGGCCGGGGACCAGGTTCTGCTGGCCCATCACGCGGCCCGCTGGACTTGGCGTGCCAGCGGCCGGGCCCATCGGGCCGCGCGGGGCCGAGCTCTCCCCTCCTACGACCGTGCCGCGCGGGATGGCCCCGGCCGGCCTGCCCGTGGGCGGCGTGACAGGGCGGCCGCCGACGATGCCGTGACTGCTGCTGACGGCACTGGGACCACTCGGCATTCGCACGGGATTCGGCGTCGGGCCTTGGCCGGTTTGGGAGGGCATCCGGCCCATACCAGGGGCCCGCCCCTGCACCGCCGGGGTGTTGACCGGAGCACTGGCTCTGCTGCCGAACACCGGAGGAGCCACGCCGGTCTGCGGAGTCGCTCCGCCATGTACTAGTTCTGGGCCGGGCTGGCCGCTTGCCGCGACCGGCGGAGACGGCGAACTCTGAGGCAACGTGGCCACAGAGTCGACACCCATCCGAGTGGGCTGCTCCACTTCAACCGGCGTGTGGTGCACGGGTGATGCCACCTCCGGGGACTGCCTCAGGTCCGGAGCACCAGCGGAGCCCTCTCGGCCTTGCGCCGGGTGCGCGGAGGAGATGGTGCTGGAGACGGAGGCGCTCGTCACTGAACTGCCGGGACGGGTCTCTGTGTCGTCGTGGCCGATCGAGCGACTGTCCGTCGGCACAAGCGCCTTGGGCGGTGGCGGAAACTTCGGCCGCTCCAACGCATCCATCTGTGTGGCCGACCACGCATACGTCTGCCCCAGCTTGCGCATCTGGGCCGCCGCCTGCTGGCGTACCTCCTCCTTGTGCGCCGCCAGCGCCGCAAGCTCACTCGCGGACTTGGCCCCCACTGCTGCCGCGTCTGGATCGTTGCGCGCGGAGCGCGCCGCGTCCAGATTCGCCTGTGCGCTCCCGGCATCCCGTGGGATGGACGCCTGCGCCTGTGCGATTGCTCCGGACGTCTCGCCCAGCCATTTAGCAGCGTCCTCGCTGAAATCTCCCAACCGCAGTGTTGAGTTGGCCAGGTCGTCGGCCCAGGTACGGAAGGCGTCCGCGCCCTCGCCCTTCCACTCCACCCACTGCGGACGGACCTTGAGTTCCTCGGCGATCTTCCGGATCTCCTCCGCCGCTGACACCAGCCGGTCGGCGGCCGCCTGCACGGTCCCCGAGTTCGCCTGATCCAGCCAAGCCAGCATCTGCTCGTGGC
>CAMLJW010000651.1 GCA_946480485.1 uncultured Streptomyces sp.
CGACGCCCGCGACCTGGCCGGGGCGAAACGTTTGGCCGGGCACTTCGTCGCCGCTTCGGTGGACGAATCCAGCGGCTCCGACTTCTGGTCCACCGCCGCATCGAACACTCTCGGTGCGCTGTTCCTGGCCGCCGCCAGCCACCGGCGCCCGATCACCGATGTCCTGGCCTGGCTCGCCTCCCCTGCTGACCGCACTCCCGTGGACCTGCTCACCGATGCCGGCCACGAAGCGGTCGCCGCCCAGCTCCAGGGCACCGTCAGCGGAGCCACGGAAACACGGGACGGCATCTACGAGACCGCGCGGCAGTACGCGAGTTGCCTGCTCGACCCGGAAGTCGCCGCCTGGGTCACCCCCAGCAAGCACCTTCCCGAGTTCAAGCCCTCCGCGTTCGCCACCTCCCGCGACACGTTGTACCTGCTCAGCAAGGACGGCGGCGGCTCGGCATCGGCGATCATCGCCGCAGCGGCCGATGCGGTGATGCGCGCAGCCGTGGTCGTCGCCGAGCGCTCCGGCGGGCGGCTCGACCCGCCTGCCCTGTGCGTCCTCGACGAGGCCGCCAACGTGTGCAAGATCTCCGATCTCCCCGACCTGTACAGCCACCTGGGCTCACGGGGCGTGATCCCGATGACGATCCTGCAGTCCTACCGGCAGGGCCAGCGGTGCTGGGGCGAGGCAGGCATGGACGCACTCTGGTCCGCCGCCACGATCAAGATCATCGGAAGTGGCATCGACGACGCCGACTTCGCCGACCGTCTGAGCAGGCAGGTCGGTGACCACGACGTGCAGACGACGTCGGTGTCGACCAGCGACGGCGGCAAGTCCACCTCGGTGAGCATGCGCACCGAGCGGATCCTGCCCCCCGACGCGATCCGCGCGCTCCCCAAGGGCAAGGCGCTGCTGCTCGCCACTGGTATCCGGGTGGCGATGCTCGACCTGCGGCCCTGGTACAAGGAGCCCGCCGCCAAGGTGGTCGGTCCGGCCTCGGCCCGCGCGACGAAGGCCATCACCGAGCGGGCCATCGCCAAGTCCCTGGGCCGCGACAACTTCGGGCTGTCGGCATGAGCGCCCCGACGCGCAAGGTGCTATCGCTCGGTGCCGGGGTCCAGTCGATATGTCTGCTGCTCATGGCCGCCGAGGACCATCTGCCCGGCCTAGACGTGGCGATCTTCGCGGACACAGGCTGGGAGCCCAGCCGAACCTACGAGAGTTCCTTGCGCATCAATGTGCACATCGTTTCGTGGCGGCGCAGTGATCCATCCGGGGCTTGCTCGTCCCACGAGTCAGGTTGACGGTCGTATGCGACATAGCCCAGTCGTTCGTACAGCGCCCGAGCCCGGGGATTGTTCTCCTCCACGCCGAGCTCGGCCTGCCGCAGACCGCGGTTCCTGATCCGAAGCTCCGCCGCTTCAACAAGGAAGGTGCCGATCCCGCACGACTGCAACGCCGGATGGACTGCCAGCTGCCAAAGAGTGCCGACACCCTCCTTGACCCGGTAGTCGACGCCACCCTTCGCCACAGGAATGTCCGTTGAAGGGCAAACCGCAAGGTAGTCGACCTCGCCGAGCCGGGCACGCTCCAACTGCCTCGCGACGCTGGCCAGGTGGTGTTCGGACCCTGACCACCCGCACGACACGAGGTCCGCACGCACCAAATCGCGTGCCGACAGCCTCAACACAACGTTGATCATCTTTACCACCTTCAACCAGCCAGCATCCATGCCGGTCACGCGGGAATCAATGCCGTTTCCTCGGCCGTACTCCTGGGCCCGCCACGGCCTCACGACCCACTGGCATGCGCCCCTTCGGCTCACGGCCTGATGCTCCCCCCTCTACCTGTTCAGGAGTCCCCTCGTGTCCTCGCGCACTCCATCCTCCCCTCTGGCACGCTCCGAACGCCTCGCCCGGTCACCGGTCGTCCGGCGCGGCGGCCAGTGGTGGCTGGTCGCCGGTTCCGGCTCGATCCTCGCCACCGATCCGACGTTCACCGGCGAGCTGGACCGCTTCGCCGCCGCGATGGCCGCCGCCGACCAGGCCATCGCCGATCTCCGCTCCCGGCAGGACGATCAGCCGACTTCCCAGCCCGGGAGGCAGCGATGAACCCGCTGCTGGACGCCGAGCAGGCGGTCCTCGGCTCGGTGCTGCTCGACCCAGGCCAGCTCGCGCCCCTCGACTGGCTCGCACCGGATCACTTCTACCGGCCGCTCCACAAGGCGCTGTTCGCCGCCTTGTGCAAGCTCCGGGCCGACGGCCACCCGGCCGTGGCGGCCAAGGAACCGGTGCCGTTGTCCTGGGTGACCGACGCGGTCGACGAGGCCAGCCACCACGTCCGGGGGTTGACCGCTGTATACGCCCACACCCTGATCTCGGCCTGCCCGCGCCCCGAGCACGCCCCGGTGTACGGCCGGATGGTGCTGGAGGGGGCGATCCACCGCAGTGTGACCGAGCACGCGATCCGCCTCCACCAGGCAGCCCGTGCCGACGCTCTCCGGGGCGAGGTGGAGGGAGCGCTGCACTATGCGGACGTCCTGGCCGGGCT
>CAMLJW010000652.1 GCA_946480485.1 uncultured Streptomyces sp.
CGGATCGTACCCGGGACCCTATTGCTAGGTCACCCGCGCCGATCGGGCCAAACGTCCCAATTCGGCGCCGGCCGTCCTGGTCATCGGAACCAGCGGGAGACGGGGCTCCCCGGGCTGGAGCCCGATGCCGGCGGAGGCGGCTTTGATCCCGGGAACACCGTGGGCTTCGACGGCTGCCGACAGGCTGGTCATCCGCTTCTGGAGGTCCCGGGCGGCGAGCGGGTCCCTGGCTGCCACGTCGAGGATCTGGAGGATCAACTCGGGCGCGTAATTGCCGCTGGCGGTGATCGCCCCGTGACAACCGACAGTCATCGCCGCCGTGAGCGCCCGTGACGCCCCGTTGTAGAGGATGAAGTTGGAGGGGGTGGCGTCGACGATCGCCTGGAGGCGAACCACATCGCCGGCTGAGTCCTTCATGCCGACGATGTTGCGGTGACGGGACAGCTTCTCGACCACGGGGACGGGGAGGCTGTAGGCCGTGAACGGGGGCACCGAGTAGAGGAGGACCGGGACGGGGGAGTGGTCGGCGATGGCCTGGAAGTAGCGGGCGACGACATCGTCGCGATTACGGGCCATGTTCGTGGGGGTGAGGACGAGCAGGCTGTCGGCACCGGCGGCCACGGCCTCGTCGACGAGACGCAGACCCATGCGGGTGGTCTCGGCGGCGATGCCCACCATCAGGTGTGTCTTGCGGCGACGCACTGCCTTGATCAGCCGGGCGCGCTCGCCGGGCTCGAGGTACGGGCCCTCCCCGGTGGAGCCGGCGATGAGGAAGCCTTCGATGCCGGCATCGGCCAGTTGGCGCACGTTGTGGGCCTGGGCTTTCAGGTCCAGCTCACCGGCCGAGGTGAACGGCGTGATCAGGGCAGGGAGATATGTGGGGAAATCAGCCATGGCCAGCGCAGGATAGGGACGAGAGCCGGGGCTTCATCCAGGCTCGCCCGGAAACGGGGAGGGGCGATGCCACCGCATCGCCCCTCCTGTTGTGAGCTTCGAGTTTTGTCAGGCGTTGGGCGGTGGCGGCTCGATGCGGAACACCGCGTCATCCGTCCATTGCACTGTGCCGTTCCACCACAAGAAGTTGGTCTGCCACGGGTGGTCATAGATCAGCCGGACACCGATCCAGAAGGGGTCGCCTGAAGGGTTGAGGCGTGCGGCCGGTGGCCATGGCGCTGCGATCTGCACCCACGTGGAGGCACCGCAAGCCACCAACGAGAGACCGGCGGTGCTCTCTCCGCTGAGCAGCGGTCGATAGCGGTTTGCGGTGGCCGCTGAGTACCCACCGTCCTCATCCGACTTGAAGATGTGCACTTCCCGGACCACTCCACTTCGGAACGATCGCAGGGCGCCAGCGGTCGCTTCGAGGATGGTGCAGTCGGCCTCGCCGTAATTCGCAGCCGAAGCCGCGACGCGGGCCCCTTCCCGGGTGGCGATGGTCACCGACTGCCAATCGCGTAGTGCCATCCCGTATTCGAATGCCCCGAGTGCGAGCACCAGCAAGAGTGTGAAGATGAGGGAGAATTCGATGAGCGTGGCCCCGCGCTCATCCCGTCCTATCAAGCGTCGAAGGCGTTTCATGGGGTTGTCGATGTGTCGTTCGGAACCAAGCGGACCGGGTTGCCGATCACACGTGCGGCCCAGGTGGTTCTGTCTTGTGAAGTGCCCATGTCCAGATTCATGGTCCAGAAGCAATTCGGTCCACCGTTGTATGTCGGGCAGGTGTAGCCGGACGGGATGTTGATCCGGGAATTCAACCAGTGGCTGTTGAATCGGGGATTGCCACCGATCGTGCTCTGGATGCTGCATTGTCCGGAACCACTCGGTCCAGGAGTCCCGTCGTCATGGGTCGACGTCCAATCGCAGTTCGGAATAGGTCCGAGGCCAGAGTTCGAGCGGGGTCGTCGCACGGTTACCCACGCGTTTCCACTCAAGTTCTCTCCCGGATCGTAGAACCCGAGAAGGAGGGTCTTCCCAGCGTGGATTTCCTCCACCTCGGCGAGGTAGACCGTGGCGGTTCCGGAGATCGAGTTGGTGTAGATCGACATGTCGTTGATCGCGTAGACCCGAGCGTGCTCGCTGGCGTTGCCTCCTGAGCTGGAGACGCCAATCGAGTAGCTGTTGTTTCCACCTCCACTACCGGATGTCCGCACGTTCAACACATAAATGCCGGCTGTGGGATTGGGTATTGTGCAGACCGTTCGCCAGCGGTTCTTTGTATTCGGCGAGCTCTGATTGGTGCCGTATGTCTGGCTGCAGATCAGGTTTGAATTGTCAGTCGGGTCCAGCGGGGTGTCGTCAGGAGCCAACACCCGGTATGTGGTGTTGAAGGAGCCGTTGTTGGAGTCCCTCAGGTTTTGCAGGTCGCCCGTTTCGGTCTGGCCGTTTGTGCGTGGATAAAGGCCCGCATCGAAGATCTTCACCTGGATTTGGGTCTTGTTGGCGGGGACTTCGATCCCGTAGTAGTACCCACTAGGGCGGTAGTCATCGTTCGCCGTGCTGCAACTCGAGGTCATGCATTCGACGGCGTAGGG
>CAMLJW010000653.1 GCA_946480485.1 uncultured Streptomyces sp.
GGCTCGCGCCCGTTGCCGAGCGGCCGCCTGCTCAGGCGGCCGCTCCGCCCTCGCCGTCCGCCTCGGCGTCGGCTCCTGCGGGCGGGGGAGCGCCTGGCGCCTGGCCCACCCCGGCGGCCGCGGGAAGTGGTCGGCGTCCTGGTGGATGGCCGACGGCGTCCACTGCGGGCGGGGGGCATCCTTCGGCCGCGTCCGGCGCGCCGGCGAGGCCTGGATCCGCATCCGCATCCGCTCACGCCGCCACAGTCAGTCCGGCGCCCGCTGCCCAGCCTGCTCCCCAGCCGGCTCCCGCGAGCGGTGGGCTCGACCCCCGCATGCTGTGGCCGAACATCCTGGAGGCGGTGAAGAACCGGCGCCGCTTCACGTGGATCCTGCTCAGCCAGAACGCCCAGGTGGCCGGCTTCGACGGCACAACCCTCCAGATCGGCTTCGTCAACGCGGGGGCGCGGGACAACTTCGCCGGCAGTGGCAGTGAGGAGGTGCTGCGGCAGGCGTTGGCCGAGCAGTTCAATGTGCAGTGGAAGATCGAGGCGATCGTCGATCCTTCGGGTGGTTCGGCGCCGCCGCCATCGGGTGGGTCCGGTCTTGGTGGTGGTTACGCGCCGGGAGGTGCCGCCGATCCCGCCGCGCCTCGGCCGGCGCCACAGGCACCTTTGGCTCCTGCGCACCGGCCCGCTACCCCCCAGGCTCCGGCCGTCTCCCCTCCCGCGGCGCCCTCACCGTCGCCTTCCCCGGCGCCCCGGCCGTCGGCTCCGGGGCCGCCGCCCATTTCCCCGGAGGACGACATTCCGGAGGACGACGATCCCGACCTCGACGAGTCGGCTCTGTCGGGGCATGAGTTGATCATGCGGGAGCTGGGCGCGACGGTGGTGGAGGAGTTCTCGAACGAGTAGTGCGCAGGCACCCACGTCCCCCTGGCAGCCCTGCCCCCCGGACAGCACGCCCAGGCGGAGCCGCCCCCGGACAGCCGCCCAGGCGGAGCCGCTCCCGCCCCCGGCCTGGACGCCCGTTAGGCTGACCCCGTGAAGGTCCTCGTCATCGGTAGTGGTGCCCGCGAACACGCCCTGTGCCGCTCCCTGTCCCTCGACCCCGACATCACCGCCCTGCACTGCGCCCCCGGCAACGCGGGCATCGCAGAGGTGGCCGAACTGCACCAGGTCGACGCCCTCGACGGCAAGGCCGTGGCCGCGCTGGCCACGCAGCTCGGCGCCGAGCTCGTGGTCGTAGGCCCGGAGGCCCCGCTCGTCGCGGGCGTTGCCGACGCCGTGCGGGAGGCGGGCATTCCGGCGTTCGGTCCCTCCAAGGAGGCCGCCCAGCTGGAGGGGTCCAAAGCATTCGCCAAGGAGGTGATGGCGGCGGCGGCCGTACCTACCGCACGTGCGTACGTCTGTACGACCCCGGACGAGGTCGACGAGGCGCTCGACGCCTTCGGCGCCCCGTACGTCGTGAAGGACGACGGGCTGGCTGCCGGCAAGGGCGTCGTCGTGACCAGCGACCTCGAGAGGGCGAAGGCGCACGCCAACAGCTGCGACCGCGTGGTCATCGAGGAGTTCCTCGACGGCCCCGAGGTCTCTCTCTTCGCGATCACCGATGGCGAGACCGTCGTCCCCCTGCAGCCCGCCCAGGATTTCAAGCGAGCCCTGGACGGCGACGAGGGCTCGAACACCGGCGGCATGGGCGCGTACTCCCCGCTCCCGTGGGCCGAGCCCAAGCTGGTCGAGGAGGTTCTGGACCATGTCCTCCAGCCGACGGTCGACGAGCTGCGCCGCCGCGGCACGCCGTTCTCCGGCCTCCTCTACGCGGGCCTGGCGATCACCAGCCGTGGCGTACGGGTCATCGAGTTCAACGCCCGCTTCGGCGACCCCGAGACCCAGGTGGTGCTCGCCCGCCTGAAGACACCGCTCGGGGGCGTACTCCTCGCGGCCGCGCAGGGCACCCTCGCTGACCTCCCCGATCTGCGCTGGAGCAGCGACGCGGCCGTCACCGTGGTCATCGCCTCGCACAACTACCCCGGCACCCCGCGCACGGGCGACCCCATCGAGGGCCTCGACGAGGTGGCCGCACAGGACGCCCCGGACGCGTACGTCCTGCACGCCGGCACGAAGCGCGACAGCGACGCGATCGTGAGCGCGGGAGGCCGGGTGCTCTCCGTCACGGCGCGCGGTACGAACCTCGCCCAAGCCCGCGAACGCGCGTATGCCGCCGTCGACCGAATCGGCCTCGACGGCTCGCACCACCGCACGGATATCGCGGCCAAGGCGGCGGCCGGAGCGTAAGCCTCTTCCCCTGTTCGCTGTCTGTCGTTTGCTCGGCCGACGGCTACGGCTCTACCACCGCTCCGCCAACTGCTCGACGACCTGCGGCCCAGCGAGAACACGGTCCTGCCCGCCCATGCCGCGCCCGCCCATGCCCCTTCCCGCAAGCCCCGGATCCTGCGCCGGATCCGGTGGCTGCGTGTCAGCCACCTCAACCCAAAGGCATTCCATCGGGTGACCGATCCGCTATCCAGCTGACGAGTGCCGA
>CAMLJW010000654.1 GCA_946480485.1 uncultured Streptomyces sp.
ATGAGTGACTCTCTTCGTAACCCTGTGCAACGAGCCCCCTCCCGGCGGTCCTGGAAGGCCCCGGACGCCCTGCGAGTGTCCGGACCCAGGGCTCGCAACAGTACTCCATTCGGGCCACCTGCGTGGCTCGGCGCGCCGCCCAACTTCTCGCGGGGGCGGGGAGTTGACACTCGAAGAGCCTTCTCCGTGACGACGGCGCGTGGCGTGCTCCGTAAAATCGCTAGAAACGGAACTATCGTCTTCGGCTCTGTGTCCCCCTCCGCGCACCTGTGCGGTCGGCTACGGCTCGGCTAAAACGCCCCCAACACCCGCCGCAGGTAGTCGTTTCCGAAGCGCCGGTCCGGATCGAGCGAGTCCCGAAGGGCGGTGAACTCGACACAGATTACGGGGCAGGTCGCCCTTACGCATGCCCGCCGGCTTCACACCGCCGATTCCCGGCTGTCAGTGGCGGATGGCAGGATCAAGACATGCCAGACGCGCTCGATGCCACTCCCTACGACGCCCTGCTCCTGCTCTCGTTCGGCGGCCCGGAAGGTCCCGACGACGTGGTCCCCTTCCTGGAGAACGTGACGAGGGGACGGGGCATCCCCAAAGAACGCCTCAAGGAAGTGGGGCAGCACTACTTCCTGTTCGGCGGGGTCAGCCCCATCAACGACCAGAACCGCGCCCTCCTCGGGGCCCTCCGCAAGGACTTCGCGGACCACGGTCTGGACCTTCCCGTCTACTGGGGCAACCGGAACTGGGCGCCGTATCTGACCGACACCCTGCGCGAGATGGTCGCCGACGGCCGCCGCCGCATTCTCACTTTCGCCACCAGCGCGTACGCCTCGTACTCGGGGTGCCGCCAGTACCGCGAGAACCTCGCCGAAGCGCTCGCGACGCTGCGGGCGGAGGGCCTGGAGTTGCCGAAGGTCGACAAGCTGCGGCATTACTTCAACCACCCGGGCTTCCTGCAGCCCATGATCGATGGAGTCCTGAAGTCGCTCGCCGACCTCCCCGAGGACGTCCGCGCGGGCGCGCACCTTGCCTTCACGACCCACTCGATCCCGAAGGCCTCGGCGGACACCTCCGGGCCCGTCGAGGGCCACGGCGAAGGTGGCGCGTATGTGAAGCAGCACCTGGACGTCGCGCGGCTGATCGCCGACGCGGTACGCGAGGAGACCGGGACCGACCATCCCTGGCAGCTCGTCTACCAGTCCCGCTCCGGCGCCCCGCACATCCCGTGGCTGGAGCCCGACATCTGCGACCACCTGGAGGAGCTGCACAGCGCCGGGGGTCCGGCCGTTGTGATGGCCCCCATCGGGTTCGTCTCGGATCACATGGAGGTCCTGTACGACCTCGACACGGAAGCCTGGGCGAAGGCCGAGGAGCTGGGTCTGCCGGTGCGTCGCTCGGCCACCGTGGGCGCCGACCCGCGGTTCGCGGCCGCGATCCGCGAGCTCGTCCTGGATCGGGCTGCGACAGAGAGCGGCCTGGACGTGACGCTCTGCGCCCTCGGCGCGCTGGGCCCGAGCCACGACCTGTGCCCCGTGGGCTGTTGCCCCGCGCGCGCCCCCAAGCCCGCCGCCGCGGGCGCCGACAGTCCGTACGCTTGAGGAGCACCGTGACTGACACCGCGAGCGACCGCCTGAAGGCCGCGCTCCTGGAGACCGCCCTCGACGCGGCGCACCGGGCGGGCGTCTTCCTGCGCGACGGCCGCCCCGAGGACCTCGGCGTGGCCGCGACCAAGTCCAGCGCCGTCGACATCGTCACCGAGATGGACATCGCCTCCGAGAAGCTGATAACCGGTCTGCTCGCCGACCTCCGACCGGACGACGGCGTGCTCGGCGAGGAGGGTGCCAGCGTTCGGGGCAGCAGCGGCATCCAGTGGGTCATCGACCCGATAGATGGAACGGTCAACTACCTCTACGGGCTGCCCAGCTGGGCTGTCTCGATAGCCGCCCGCAAGGACGGGGAGACGGTCGTCGGCGTGGTGCACGCCCCGATGCGCGCCGAGACCTACCGGGCCGTCCTCGGCCAGGGCGCGTACGTGAACGATCGCCCCACACGCGTGCGGCCCGCCCCCGCCTTCGAGCTGGCCCTCGTCGGTACGGGCTTCGGCTACCTCGCCGAGCGCCGGTCCCGGCAGGCCGAGGTGGCCCGGCAGCTGATCCCGCAGGTGCGGGACATCCGCCGCGGTGGCTCGGCCGCGATCGACCTGTGCGATGTGGCGACCGGCCGCCTGGACGCGTACTACGAACGCGGGCTGAACCCCTGGGACTACGCGGCCGGTGACCTGATAGCCCGGGAGGCGGGCGCCCGCACCGGCGGCCGCCCCGGAGAGCCCCTCTCGCCGGAGCTGACCGTCGCGGCCCCGCCCGGCCTGTTCGAGTCGCTCCAGACCCGCCTCGAGCAGCTGGGCGCCTGGCACGACTGATCGCGCAATCACGTCAGCCCTCGACGCGCCGCGATCAACCTCGCCCGCATCGACGCCCAGCTCACCGGTACACCCCGAGCCCGCACCCGCACCACCAC
>CAMLJW010000655.1 GCA_946480485.1 uncultured Streptomyces sp.
ACCCGCACGCCATCGGCGTCGCCGCCTGGCTACTGGCTCAGGCGCACCGTGACTCCGGCCCGAGGCACTATGACGCCGCCGACGCCATCAACCTGGAGGCGGTGGCATTCCTCGACCCGCTCCTGCCCGACGCGAGCGACGACGTCCTCGCCATCGCCGGCGCGCTGCAGTTCGAGCTCGGCTACACCGCCGCGCGCCGACGCGAGACGGGCACAGCATGGCGGCACTGGGACAAGGCCAACGACATGGCTGCCCGGCTGCCTGGCGACTACTACCACCCGATCACCTCGTTCTCGCAAGCCATCATGGGCGCCCACGCTGTCACCGTCGCGGTGGAACTTCGGCAGGGTGGCGAGAGCGTTCGGCAGGCGGCCCGGGCCGATGAGGCGTCGATCCCTTCGAGGCCGCGCCGTGCCCGGCACCGGATCGAGGAGGCGCGCGGCTATCACCTCGATGCGCAGCCGGATGTCGCCATCGCCACGCTGGAGAAGGCGGCCAGCACCGCACCCGAGACGATCAAGTACAACGGGTATGCGCGGAGCATCATCCTGGAGGAGGTCGAGTCGACGCAGGCGGCCCGGCGGCGGCGTGCGGCGGAGTTGGCGGTGGAGATCGGGCTCCTGGCTGCGTGAGGGTACCGACCCAATCTGGGTCGGCGGTCGGGCTCGCGCGCCCCTACGGTCACGTGTGTGAGACGGACCACACGTGACCGGGGAGACGAGCACATGAGCAGCGACCACAACCAAGCCTTACCGCCCGCCCTCGCGGCGCCCGGCATGCTCGTACACCCTGCCGCGGACCGCCGTCTCGCGGCCGAACACTGGCTGCTCTCCACCCTCCCCCTTGACCGGCGAGCCCGAGCCCGACGGGAGTGGCGCGACCAAGACGTCGCCATGCTCCCCCTCGGCACCCTGTTCTCCGCCATCCGAATCCCCGCCGCCGTCGTCCTCGCCAGCGGACGCTGCCGCAGCCACACGGACGCCAACCAGTTCCTGGCCACGGTGCTCGACGGCCCCGTCATCTGCGACCCGCGCGGCCACCGCTACTACGCCCTTGTCCCCGCCTCGACGCCCCGCACGTGGCATGAGGCGGCCGACGACTGGCGGGTCGTCGACGTGGACGTCCTCGGCCGGGGCACCCTCCTCGGCGTACCGCCCCTGGACCGCACCGAGTTCGAGCCCGTCACGGCCGTCTCGTACTGGGCGGTGCCGATGAAGTCCATGGGCCTACTGTGCAATCCGCTCACGGTCGGACGTCTGATCGCCGCGGGCCGCGACCAGTTGACTGAGGAGTTGGAAGCGTGAGCGGCACCGAGTACCAGTGGGCCGAGAGCGGGCGCGGCGCGGCACCACGACAGCAGCACGTCATCGTGACTCCTGCTGCCCGGGCCGAGGCGGCGTTCGGGGAGTACAACACTCACCTCTCCAGTTGCCGACAGTGCAACGACCGGATCCTCAACGGCAGCGACTTCTGCGACGAGGGCAAACGGCTCGGCGACGCCTACGTTGCAGCGTACGACGCGAGCCGCGGCCAGGGGGCTGCTACCGGTACGGCCAACAACGAGACGCCAGAGGGGACCCTGTGAATTGCGCACGCTGTGACAGGCCGCTCACCGCAGGCCGATGCGACGTCATCACCAACCCGGGAGCCTCCGGGCCGGGCGCCGACATCTACGTCTGCCGCAGTTCGTGCAAGCGGAAGCCGCGACAGACGGCTCCGGAGCCGGCCGTCGTCCTCGCGCCGATATCGAAGCCCCGCTACCGGTCTGTCCGCCGATCGGGCCGGTAGCGGAAGGCGGCCGCTATCCCCGAGGCGGCTGCGGACCCGCCGCTGGGTGCCACCCCTGGTACCTGGCGGCGGGTCAACTTGTGGCCTTAGGTGGCACGGTGGGTGAAACGTTCACATGATGGCCACAGGGCCTGGCGTAGATATATGCAGCCCGCACTCTTCCCATACCGCCGGTACGTGTGTTGACTGTGGGTCAGCAAGCGGTTACCGAAGGAGGTCAGTGACGTGTACGCCAAGAACGTGAGCGATCCGGAGCAGGGTCGACACGCGGGCGTCCACCTTGCCGGCCTCAACGTCCTGATAGGTCTTCCGGCCCACGGCGGCGGCAAGGAACACGGATTCCTGGGTTCTGTTCTGGCGGATTCTTTCGACGCGGATGCGGTCGCCGATCGCTTGTCGGCGTTCGAGGAGCCAGGTGTTGTCGTCGGGCAGGCGGGGCACCCGTTAGACACTTAGCCCCTGATGATCACGGGTCAGCCTGGAAAACCATGCATTTCGTGATCAAGCTCGGTGCAGGTCCACCACGCCCCAGCCAGCGCCCGCACCGAACAGCCGGCAGCCCGTAGCGAGCCCCTCTCGGGGACGGGCGGTCCCGGCTCTGCGGCGGGGTGGCATATGCCGCAGGGGCGGAGGTAGGTTGCTGGCATCGAACAGACGTTCGCTCGCCCGATCGAGTGACGTGCGCGTCCGCGACATTGCGCGCGCGGTGCGGCGTTACAC